>DATHOG010000122.1:0-3621 GCA_035485115.1 Candidatus Sulfotelmatobacter sp.
CGGTTTCCGTGAACCGGATTTTCACCTGAAACTGCGTCGCCGATTGACCTGCGGACGAAGAACTGCTGCTGAAACTGCTGACACTAGAGGCGCTATTCATGTCTTTCGAGGAATTCGCCACGTCAGTCACAACACCGGCGAATTTCCTGTCCTTAAACGAGTCCACCTCCAGTTTCACGCTCTGTCCAGGCTGGAGCAGCACAATGTCCATCTCGCCGATGTCCACGCGGGCCTCCATCGCACTCATGTCGGAGATGACCATGATGTCCGTGCCGACGTTTTGCACGGTGCCCAGGACGCGTTCACCCAGTTGGTTATTGAGCTTGCTGATGGTTCCGTCCATTGGTGAGACGATAGTGGTCTTGTCCAGCAAATCCTGGGCGTTGTCCACAGCGGCCTTGGCCACATTCGCGTTGTCTTCTGCACTTTCCACCTGCGCGAGCGCGACATCGCGCGCGACTTTGAACCCGACAAAATCCGATTCGGACAACAGTTTTTTTTCGTACAGACCCTTGTTGCGTGTGTAATCGGTCTCGGCTTTTTCCAAATTGGCTGCGGCGGTGGTTTTGCCCGCGAGCGAGGATTCGTAATTCGCCTTCGCCTGATTCACCTGTGCGACATAAACATCGGGATTGATCTTCAAAAGCAAATCACCCTTGTGGACAAACTGTCCCTCCTTCACCGGCAGTTCAATGATTTCGCCGCTGACCTCGGGGCTGATATGCACCGATAATACGGGATAAATGCGCCCGTTTGCCACGACAGTTTCCGTTATGGTGTGATGCGACACCTTTTCTGACTGCACACTCACGAGCGGCTCGGACTTGTGAAACGACAGAAAAATCGTAGTAATAAGGGCAATTACCAGCAATACGGCGAGCACGATCCATTTCTTCCGTCCCTTCCGCTTGGGTTTTGGTGGGGCCGGCGCTAAAACGGGCGGTGCTTGCATTTTTAAAGACTGCCCAACCACGTCCGGCTTGTCCAGTGCACTAATCATCCGGGGCCGATCCGGTATTGTCCTGGCGGGGACATCATATTTATTTGCTCGCAACTATTTAAGATGGCTTAATTCCAATCATGAAATGTGGGCATTGTGGCAAAGAAAATCCGGACGAGGCCTTTAACTGTTATGGGTGCGGAAATGACCTCGCCAAATCCGAAGCACCTGTCATCAAGGAAACCAAGGCCGGATTTTTTATCCGCGCAGTAGCGCGGTTGATCGATACGGTATTTGCATTCGCCGTCAGTTTCATCTCCGGACCAATTGCCGTCATTGTGCTTAACCTTCTGGCTTTCGCCAAAGTTTTGCCGGATGACTGGAAATATCACCTCCAGGGCTTCAGTTTCTCCGTTTATTTTTTCAGTTATTTAGGGGGCGTATTATACCATACGTTTTGCGAAGGCATCTACGGTGCAACCCTTGGCAAGTTATGCTGTGGCATCAGGGTGGTGCGCCTGGACAAATCACCCTGCGACGTCTCGTCCGCCTTCAAAAGGTCGCTGGCTTTCACTCTGGACGGCATGTTCTTCGGCTTGGTCGGCTACTGTTCCATGCAAAAAACTCCGTTCAACCAGCGATACGGCGATCTTTGGGCCAAAACCATCGTGGTAAAAAACAACGAGATCCCGCGCGAATTGGAACGTGACGCTTCATTTTTAATTGCAGGCTTGGTCACGGGTATAACCGTTTTTATTTCGTCCATCATTTTCGGAATGATACTAAAAGTGTATTCCTTCTGACCTCGAACGTGCTTTTAATTGAACATATTCGGCCAATCTGTCTCCAATTACCGACGCATTTGAAAAACTTTCTAACCATTTTGTCCGTAATTTGCGCGCTTCAGGTTGCGAACGCGCAGACAACCAATCTTATGAGTACGAATAAAATCGAGTCCGCCTATCTCGGTGGCGGCTGTTTCTGGTGCATGGAAGCCGTGTTTGACCGGCTTCCCGGCGTCGTGAAAGTCACCAGCGGCTACGCCGGCGGCCACACCGAAAATCCCACCTACGAGGATGTTTGCTCCGAAACCACCGGCCATGCCGAAGTCACCAGGATTGATTTCGACGCCACGAAGGTTTCCTACGACAAGATTCTCGCGACGTTCTGGCAGGCGCACGACCCCACTACGCTCAACCGCCAGGGCGCCGATGAAGGCACGTCGTATCGCTCCATTATTTTATACGCGGATGCGAACCAAAAAACCCTCGCGGAAAAATCAAAGGCCGCCGCGCAGGGAAATTTTCACGATCCGATCGTCACTGAAATCGTGCCGTTGAAGAAATTTTATCCTGCCGAAGGTTATCATCAGGGCTATTTCGATGCCCATACGAGCCAGGGTTACTGCCAGGTTGTCATTGCGCCCAAATTGCACAAACTGGAGAAAAACAAGGTCATCGAGTCCACGCCGCAAACCAAGTGAACTTAACTCCGGCGACAGTTGCCGCCGGATGCACACGGACAAACTATTTGGCCGCCAGCGCAGCCTCGATGGCCTTGGTCATCTCGTCCGAATCCGGCTTCACCTTGGGCTCGAAACGCGCGATGATCTTGCCGTCGCGGCCGATGAGAATTTTTGTGAAGTTCCATTTGATATCACCGGGAAAAGGCGAGCCGTCGCCGACCAGGAACTTATAGAGCGGATGCCGGTTATCGCCGTTCACTTCCAGTTTGTCGAACATCGGGAAGGTCACGTTGTATTTGCCGGTGCAAAACTGTTTGATTTCCGCATCCGTGCCCGGCTCCTGCGAGTGGAATTGATTGCAGGGGAAACCACAGACGACCAGCCCTTGCGCCATGTAATTGGTATAGACCGCCTGCAGCGCGGCATATTGCGGCGTGAAGCCGCACTTCGAGGCCACGTTCACGATCAATATTACCTTGCCCTGATACGGCTGTAGCGTCGTGTCCTTGCCATCAATGTCCTTCAGCGGAATGTCAAAAGGTTGTGCCGCCATAATTGAAAATCCGGTAAATGCAATCGTTGCAGCCATAACAAAAGTGAAAATAGATTTCATGTTCGCAACCATGCCTTGCATGCATAATAAAGTCAACTATTTGCCATCCCGATTTTTTGGTGGAAACATGGGCGGCGCCGTGGCCGGTTTCTCCTGCGGAACGAAGTTAAACTTTTCCGCCAGCAACCGGTTCCCCGCCGCCGTGCCATCCGCGCCGCAGACCGGGCAGTTCACCGCCTGCGGCATCCGTCCGTTCACCGGTTCGGTGTCGAACACATATTTCTGACCACACTGGCAGATAATTTTCAGTTCCATGAAAACTTTCTGCCGCGCGCCTTCAGGCCAGCGCCGGCTCCGGGTTTTGCGGCAGCAACGGCGTCTCGTCGGCCTTGTGGAATTTCACACTGACGATCTTGCTTACGCCGTGCTCCTGCATCGTCACGCCGTAGAGCACATCCGCCATGCCGATGGTGCGCTTGTTGTGCGTGATGATGATAAACTGCGAATGCACGATAAACCGTTGCAAGATCTTCACGAACCGCACCACGTTGGATTCGTCCAATGGCGCGTCCAACTCGTCCAGCACGCAGAACGGGCTCGGCTTCACCTGATAGATCGAGAACAACAGCGAGACGGCCGTCATCGTCTGCTCGCCGCCGGACA
>DATHOG010000123.1:0-14979 GCA_035485115.1 Candidatus Sulfotelmatobacter sp.
TGTACAACGTGCCCGTGGACAAGGTCCCGATCGGACACATCACCAACGGCATCCATCTGCTCGGCTGGATGAAAGGTTCGGTCCGTCATTTCTGGCGCAAAAAATTGACCGAGCATGCCAACGGCGAGGCGAAGTTCTTCCACGAAAAATTCGGCGACGACTGGGCCGCCGCTCTCAACCACCAGGATTTCTGGGAAAAGATGACCGACCCCGCCTTTGTTTCCGACGAGGAACTCTGGGCGTTGCGATACAAACTGCGCCGCGAACTGATCGAGTTCGCCCGCCGCCGCCTGCTCCAGCAAAGCCAGCGGCTCACGCAGGGCGATTACATCCGGTTCGACCATCTGCTGAACCCCGATGCGCTGACCATCGGTTTCGCGCGCCGTTTCGCGACCTACAAGCGCGCGCCGCTGATTTTCCAGCAGTTCGAGAACATCGTGAAGCTTTGCCGCGACCGCCAGCGCCCGATCCAGTTCATCTTCGCCGGCAAGGCGCATCCGCGCGACAACGACGGCAAACGTTTCATCCAGCAGATCATCCATTTGAGCAAGCACAGCGAGTTGAACGGCTATCTGGTCTTCCTGGAAAATTACGATGTGCACGTCGCCCGGCAGATGGTGAGCGGCTGCGACATCTGGCTGAACAACCCGCGCCGTCCGCTCGAAGCCTCCGGCACGAGCGGCATGAAGGCGAGCTGCCACGGCTGCCTCGGCTTCAGCATCATGGACGGTTGGTGGCGCGAAGGCTACGACGGCACGAACGGTTTTGCCATCGGCGAAGATTCGCATTCCTCAAACGTCGAGGAACAGGACCGCGTGGACAGTGCGAATCTATACAAAACATTGACCGAGCAGATCGTGCCGATGTTTTTCAACCGCGACACGCAGGGCATCCCGCGCGAATGGATCCAGCGCATCCGCCGCAGCATGGCCACGCTGGTGCCGCAGTTCACCACGGATCGCATGGTTAAGGAATATACGAACAAGTATTACCTGACGAAGTGAAGGAAATTGCGAGCCTTAGGTCTATAGCGGTTTAAGAAAAGCTGTGACCGTTTATTTCATGGGGTTGCGTTCTCCCTCACCCTAACCCTTTCCCGCTGGGAGAGGGAACAGCCGTTGGCCGATCTTGTAGACCCATGTGTCTCTGACCTGAAACCGCATTCATTACTGCGAGGAAAGAGCAATATGACTTCATAGAAAAACTGGGAGCGTTTCCCCCTCTCCCAGCGGGAGAGGGCCGGGGTGAGGGAGAATGCTGGCCCTGGCGCGGACGCTATCGAAAAGCGTTCAGCCCGTTGTCCCGCCCGGCACGGTCAGTTGCTTGCCGTTGCAGGCGGCGTCGAGTTTCAGCAAAAACGGCGCGGCGTTTTGTGCCCATTCTTCCGGCGATGGATAATTCCTTGCGCCATCCGCCCAGCAGGTACGGAGCATGTCGGTGTTGATGATGCCGGGGTTGAGCGCGGCGGCGGCGAGGCCGGGCGGCAGCTCCTGCGCGAGGGATTGCGTCAGTCCTTCGATCGCCCATTTCGTGGCGCAATACGGCGCCACCCCGGCATCGGTCGAACGGCCCCAGCCGGAACTGAAATTGACGATGACCCCGCGCCCGCGCGCGATCATCGCGGGAATGAAATGGCGGATGACATTCGCCGTGCCCTTGATGTTCACGTCGATCACGTCGGAAAATTCCTGCGCCGGAACCTGCCAGAGAGGAGCCACGTGGTTGATGAGCGCGGCGTTGTTCAGGACCAGATCGGGCGCGGCATAGGATGAGAAAACTTCTTTTGCCCATGCCTCAACTTGCGGGTCGTCGGCCACGTTGACGGCGGAGAAATAATTGGGTGGGGGAAATTGACTGGCGAGCGCCGCGATCTCCTTCACCGAGCGTCCGCAGCCGATGATGGTATGGCCGCGGCGGATAAATTCCTCCGCCAGCGCGCGCCCGCAGCCACGCGTGACGCCGGTGATGAGGATGGTCTTTTTCATTTGGGTGATTTTGCCAAATTATGTTTTCGGAAGTGTGTTGATCGCGTTCCCCCTCATCCTGATCCCGCATGCGGGAGAGAAGGAACAGCAGCGGGACATCTCATTTTTTCGGAACCGTTCGAGCCGCTGACCGTCAGCAATTCGCCATGACGCTGGGAGCGTTTCTCCCTCTCCCAAGGGAGAGGGCCGGGGTGAGGGGAAAGTGCCCGCCAGACTCACAGCTCATGTAAACAGCCCTTATTCGCGCGGGTTGAACTTTGATTCCTTCGCGAGCTGTTCCCAAAGTTTTTTTTGCGCGTCGGAAATCTTTTCGGGCACGACGATCCGGGTGACGACAAACAGGTCGCCGTCCTTGCCCAGGCCGCGTCCGCGTACGCGGAGCTTCTGGCCGCTGGCGGTGCCGGCGGGGATCTTGATGCTCAGGCGCCCGTCCAGCGTGGGCACGGAAATCTCCGCGCCGAGCGCGGCCTCCCACGGCGCGAGTTCGAGTTCATGGGTGAGGTGATGGCCTTCCACCTCGAAGTCGGGATGTTTCGCGAGCCGCACGCGCAGGTAAAGGTCGCCGCCATTTTCACCCCGGCCGGGGATGCGCAATTTCTGGCCTTCCGTGATGCCGGCGGGAACTTTGACCTGGTGCGAATCGGCGCCATTTTCGTACCGGACGTTGACGGTGCGCACGGAACCGCGCTTGGCCTCGTCGAGTGAAACCATGATATCGCCCTCGATGTCACGGCTTTCAGGTTCGGCGGTAAAATTCCCGTGGGGACTGAAACCGCCGCCACGCCCGCCGAAAAGCTGGTCAAAAAAACTGCTGAAGCCCGTGCCGTCGAATTCGAACGACTGTGTGCCGTTGCCGGCGGGACGGCCGCCGCGAAAGGCCTGGCCGCCGCCGAAACCGTGGCCGGGCGGGGGACGGAATTGCGCGCCGGACTGCCAGTCTTCGCCCAGATCGTCGTACTTCTTGCGCTTGTCCTTGTCGGACAGGACCTCGTAGGCCTCGTTGATCTCCTTGAATTTTTCCTCGGCCCTTTTTTTGTCCTTGGCGACATCGGGATGAAATTCGCGCGCGAGCTTGCGGAAGTTCTTCTTGATATCGGCCTCGCTCGCGCCGCGCGGCACGCCGAGGGTTTTGTAATAATCTTTGTATTCGACTGACATGTTGGTTCCAGAATGCCGGTTGAGCGGTGCAGGTTCAAGCCGGCGACGTCATAACTTGTAACCTGCAACCCGAAACTTGCAACCAACTTATTGCGCGGTACGCGCGTTGTCCACGCTGACGAAGCGGGTGCCCGTGACGCCATCGCGGTTGCGCCAGAGCTTGACGAGGATGCGGTCACCCGTGGCGGCGAGGCCGAGGCGCTTGGCGTCGTCGAAATTGGCGACGGGCTGGCGGTTGATTTCCAGAATCACATCACCGGGCTGCAATCCGGCACTGGCGGCATTTGAGCCGCTGTCCACCTCCATGACGATCGCGCCCGCAAGATTGTCCGGCGCGGAGATTTCCTGCCGCAGCCGCGGATCCAGATCGCGGGCCCGGACCCCGTTGAGCATGTCAGCGACCTGCTTTTTCGGCGCGGGATGTATCGGCGCGCTGATCACCGCCTCCTGCCGTTCCCCGGGCGTGACGGACAGGATTTTTTCCGCGCCATTGCTGAAGATTTTCAGATTCACGGCCACGCCGGGTTGAAGCTGCGCGACCATGGCGCGGAAATTATCCGCGCCGCTGACGGGCTGGTCGTTGATGGCGAGAATGACATCGCCGGCTTTGATGCCTGCCGAGTCAGCGGGTGTGGCCGGCGCGACTTCGGAGACCAATACACCGGAGGAATCGGGCAGGCCAAAGCTTTTCGCCAGGCCCTCGTCCAGGTCCTGCGGGCCGACGCCGATGAAGCCGCGCACGACCCTGCCGCCGTTCAAAAATCCCTCCATCACACCGCGCGCCATGTTCACGGGAATGGCAAAGCCGATGCCGTTGCCGCCTTCGATGATGGCGTCGTTGATGCCGATGAGCCGCCCCTGGGCATCCACTAGCGCGCCGCCGGAATTGCCGGGGTTGATGGCGGCATCGGTCTGGATGAAATCCTTGTAGCGTTGCGGCAGGTTCGGATTTTCGTCGCCGGGAATCGGCACGCTGCGGCCGAGCGCGCTGACGATGCCGCGCGTGACGGTCTGGCCGAGCCCGAGCGGGTTGCCGATGGCCAGCACGGCATCACCGACCTCGATCTGGGCGCTGTCGCCAAGGGTCATGGCGGTAAGATTTTGCGCGTCAATCTTCAGCACGGCGACATCCGTCTGCGGGTCGGTGCCGATGATTTGCGCGGTGTATTCGACCTTGTTGCTGGAAATTCCAACCTTGATCTCGTCCGCGCCATCGACGACATGGTTCGCGGTGAGGATGTAGCCGTCCGCGGTGACAATCATGCCGGAGCCGAGCCAATTCAACTGACGCGTGAATTCCTGCTGGTCATCGGGAACGTTGCCGAAAAATTGCCGGAAAAATGGATCGGCCAGCATCGGATTGCGGTGATAGCGCTGATGAACCGTGCGCGAGGAGTAGATATTGACGACGCTCGCGGCGACTTTTTTGACGATGGGGCCGTAGCCATTACCGGTGGCGGGGTCACGGTTCACGGGCGTGGAATCAACCTGGATGGCCGGGGCGGTCTGCGCGGCGCGCGCGACCAGATGGAGGGTCATAATCAACGCCGCCATCGCAAGCGCGGCGGAGGAGACACCCAGAAACAAACGATGCACTTTCATACAGCAAAAGAGACAGTTTTACGCGCTGAATGTTCAATGCAAAACGGCACCGGAGAGACTCCGGTGCCGTTGGAAAATCGCGGTGAAGGTTATTTTCCGTCCGTCGCCGCATTGGACTGCATCTTTTGCGCGTCCTCGGGTTTGATGACCTCAATTTTTGCGCCTTTCTTCAGCTCGTCCGCGCTCGGCACCTTGATGATGTCGCTGGTCAACGGCGGCGGTGCGGGCGCGGGCGGGGGTGCCGGCTGCACGGAGAGAAGTTCGACTTCAAAGATCAACGTGGAATTCGGCTGGATGGTCGGCGGCGAGCCGCGTTCACCATAGGCGAGATTGGACGGGATGAACAATTTCCACTTGGAACCCGCCGGCATTTTTTGCAGCGCCTCGGTCCAGCCTTTGATGACGTGATCCACTTCGAACTGCGCCGGCTGGCCGCGTTTGTAGGAACTGTCGAACTCCGTGCCGTCAACCAACGTGCCGCGGTAGTTCACGGTGACGGTATCATTGGCGGCCGGCATGGCTCCCGTGCCGGTGGAGATGACTTGATATTGCAATCCATCATCGAGCGTGATCACGCCGGCTTTGGATTTATTCCCGGCAAGGAACGCATCGCCGGCGGCCTTGTTTTTTGCCTGCATTTCCGCCATGCGTTGCTGCTGTTTGGCGCGGAGGCCGACCTGAAACTTCTGGATGGTGGCGTGCATATCAGCCTCGGTGAGCGCCGGTGTGCCCGCCAGCGCATCTTTCATTCCGCGTACGAACGCGTCGGTGTCGAGGTCGATGGCATTTTGTTTAAGGCTGCCGCCCATGTTCATGCCAAGCGCGTAACCTTCGCGCTCGGAGTCGCTGGCAAACTGGTTCGTGCCGTCCGCCAACACCGGTACGGTCACGAAGAACAACAGGGGCAAAAGTATTTTTTTCATGTCATCAATCAAAATGTGAACGCGTATTTTCCTGATTGGCGGGAAAAAGGCAATCCGTTTTGCATTCGAACATATTCGAGGGATTCGACGCATTTGATGCGGAAAGGTTCAACCGGGCAACCAAAAGTTCTCTTCAAAAATCTACGGGACATGAATGTTGATGTCGCAATTGCTGAACTTCCGGCCTTTTTCTTGAATATTTTGCCAGGTCATGTGCATTGAAATTTGTCCGAAACAAAAGTTATTGACAGGCGGCAAGCATTTCATGTTTAATGGCTTAACTCAGTTCAGGCAGCCTTGGATTTCTTCTTGGGGTCGAAATTTGTTGTTAGGGCGGTAATGTTAGGGCGGTAAATTAAAACCTGGTTTATAAGGCTAATGAATGTATCGCTTGAACGCAGGCTTCTTCTCTGGTTTTTGGCGTCCGTGCTTGCTTTGGGCGGCATCGGTTTCCTTTCCTATCGTTCGGCTCAAAACCTGACCTCATCGGAAAAATGGATTGCCCACACCTATCAAGTCATCGCCACCATCGAGGCGGGCACCACCCTGTTGACGGATGTGGAAAGCAAGCAACGGGGATTTTTGCTGACGACTAACGAAACGTTCTTGAAAGATTGCCAGGCCGAACAATCGCAAGTCGGCGATTGGTTGAAAAATATCCGGACGCTCACCGCCGACAACCCGGACCAGCTAAAACGAGTGGACACGCTTCAAGCCCTCATCCAGAAGCGTCTCGCCCTCCTGAATGACCGTATCCGTATCCGCCAGGAACAGGACCTGCCGGCCGTCGTCCACGCGGTGGGGGCCGGTGAAGGCAGGAAGGCCATGAACCAGGTTTTGGATTGCATCGCCCAGATGAAATCGGCAGAAATCCTGTTGCTTTCCGAGCGCCAATCCGACGCCGATTCGGCAGCGCAGGCCAACCTGTTTCTGGTTCTGACCGGGGCGGTCCTGGCCGGGGCCGTCGGGTTGTTTGCGTTCTTGTTCATCCGCAAGGATTTGCGTCATCGTGCTGCGGTCGAGGCGGAGCTGCAGCAGAGCCGGGACATGATGCAATCGATGTTCGACAACATTCCGGCCGTCGTTTTCCTCAAGGACTTGCAAGGCCGCTACCTCTTCGCCAACCGTGAGTTTGAACGGGTGACCGGCAAAAAGCGCGAGGAGATCGTCGGCAAAACCGTGTTTGACGTCACCAAGGATGAGACGCTCGCCACCATTGCGCACGGCCATCATCAAAAAATTCTGGAATCGCGCGCCCCCATCGAAATCGAGGAGACGGTGGAACATCCCGATGGTGCGCATCCCCATCTGGCGGTCAAGTTTCCTCTGCGCGATGCCGCGGGCAACATCTACGCCACCGCCGGCGTTTCCACGGACATCTCCGCGCGTAAAAAAATCGAACAGATCCACCTGCATTTCCGGGCGCTGTTCGAGTCACTGCCCGGTTTGTATGTTGTGCTCAAGCCGGATCTTGGCATCGTCGCCGTCAGCGACGCGTATCTACAGGCGACGATGACGAAACGCGCGGAAATCCTGGGCCGCAACCTCTTTGAGGTGTTTCCCGACAATCCCAACGACCCGGCGGCGACCGGCACCACCAATCTGCGCGCCTCGCTCCAACGCGTCCTGCACAACCTGGCGGCGGACACGATGGCCATCCAAAAATATGACGTGCGCCGTCCCGACGGTGTTTATGAAGAACGCTACTGGAGCCCGGTGAATTCGCCCGTCATCGGGGCGGACGGCAAAATTGAATATATCATCCACCGCGTCGAGGATGTGACGGACTTTGTGCGCCAACGGCGGAGCGAGGACGGCACAAAAAATCTTCAAGTCCGGCTCGACGCGATGGAAGCGGAGGTGTTCAACAGCTTGCAGGCCGTGCAGGAGGCCAACGAAAAACTGCGCGAGGCGAACCACGAACTGGAGGCGTTTTCCTATTCCGTCTCGCACGATCTGCGCGCGCCGCTGCGGCACATCAGCGGCTTTGTGGAAATGCTGGCCAAACAATCCGCCGCCATGGACGAAAAATCCCGGCGCTACCTGAACATCATCGCCGGTTCCGCGCGGCAGATGGGCACTTTGATCGACGACCTGCTGATTTTCTCGCGGATGAACCGCTCCGAAATGAGGTTCGGCAAGGTGGCGATGGACGGGCTGCTCGACGAGGCCGTGAAGGCCTCCGCCCCGGACGCCAAGGAACGCCGGATCGACTGGAAGATTTCCCCGCTGCCCGAAGTCGAGGCTGACGCCGCCATGTTGCGGCAGGTGTGGATGAACTTGATCGGCAATGCGGTCAAATATACCCGGCCGCGCGACCCGGCGGAAATCGAGGCAGGTTGCAAACCGGATGATAATGGTGAATATATATTTTATGTGCGGGATAATGGTGTGGGGTTCGATATGAAGTATGTGGACAAACTTTTCGGTGTGTTCCAGCGCTTGCACCGCGCGGACGAGTTTGAGGGAACGGGCATTGGTCTGGCCAATGTCCGTCGGATAATCTTGCGCCATGGCGGCCGCACCTGGGCCGAGGGCAGGGTGGACGGCGGCGCGACCTTCTATTTTTCGCTTCCAAATAAAACCAAACAGCCGAAAGGATAAATCACATGGCACCATTGAAACGCATATTGCTGGCCGAGGACAACGTCCATGACATCGAACTGACGCTCTCCGCGCTGGAGGAGCACAACCTGGCCAACGAAGTCATTGTGGTGCGCGACGGCGCCGAGGCGCTGGATTATCTATATCAGCGGGGCAAGTTTGCCGGCCACGCCAACGGCCTGCCGGTCGTGGTATTGCTCGACCTGAAGATGCCGAAGGTGGACGGCCTGCAAGTGTTGAAACAAATGCGGGATGACCCGCTGCTCCGGCACATTCCCGTGGTGATGATCACCTCGTCGCGCGAGGAGCAGGATCTGCTGAGCAGTTATCAGTTGGGGGTGAATGCCTACGTAGTCAAACCGATGGATTTCCAGCAGTTCGTCGCCTCCATCAAGGAGGTCGGGTTTTTCTGGGCCATCATCAACGAGCCGCCGCCGGGGGCGCTCAAACGCAATAACTGAATATGGACACTGAAATTTTAAAAAAACCGCTGCAAGTGCTTCATCTCGAGGACAACGGTGGCGACCATCTGCTGGTCGTGGAAATGTTGCGCGGCGACGGGTTTAACTGCGAGTTCACACTGGCCAGGTCGAAGGACGAGTTTTTTCACGCGCTTCAAAAGGCCAGATTCGACCTCATCATTTCGGATTTTTCGCTGCCGTCTTATGACGGTTTGAGCGCCTTGTCGGCGGCTCAGGAAAACCATGCGGAAACGCCGTTCATTTTTTTCTCCGGCACCATCGGCGAGGATTTGGCGGTGGAAAGCCTGAAAAACGGGGCGGTGGATTACGTCCTGAAACAGCGTCCCACACGGTTCCTGGCCGCCGTGCGCCGCGCACTGCGCAATGCCGTCGAGCGCGAGAAACTCAGACAGGCGCAACGGGCGCTGCGTGAAAGCGAGGAGCGTTTTCGCGTCGTCTCCCGCGCCACGGACGACGTGGTCTGGGAATGGGACGTGCAAAAAGGACGCGTGGTGCTGAGCGCGAACTTCTCGACCGCCTTCGGGGACAATCTGGATCTGTCCTGTGACGATTGGTTCGGCCTCATCCATCCCGACGACCGCCCGCGCGTGGTCTCCGGCATCTCCAGCCTGCTGGCCACCGGCGGCAGCGTCTGGTGGAGCGAACACCGTCTGCGGCGCGAGGACAATTCATTCGCCTTCGTGTTCGACCGCGCTTCGGTCATCTACCATGCCGGCCGGCCGCAACGCATGATCGGCGTGACCATTGACATGAGCCGGAGCAAGGCGGCCGAGGAGAAAATCCATGAACAAGCCGCGCTGCTCGACAAGGCACGGGACGCCATCATCGTTTCCACGATGGATCACAAGATCACCTTTTGGAACCAGGGCGCCACCCGCATCTATGGCTGGACCGAGGCGGAGGCCCTGGGCCGCAACGTCCTGGAAATGTTTTATCATGAGGCCGTGCCGTCGCAGCTTGTCGCCGCGAAAAAAGCCCTGGAGACCACCGGAGAATGGATGGGTGAACTGCGGGAATTCACCAAGAGCGGGGAACAAGTCATCGCCCAGGTCCGCGCGACGCTCATCCGTGATGAAAAGGGCAATCCCAAATCCATCCTGCGCATCAAAACCGACATCACCGAGCAAAAAAAACTGGAGGAGCAGTTTCTCCGGAGCCAGCGGCTGGAAAGCCTCGGTGCGCTGGTCAGCGGCATTGCGCATGACCTGAACAACACGCTCGTGCCCATCATCATCGGCGTGGACATTTTGAAGACCGAGCCGATTTCCGAGGATGCCGCCAGCATGGTGCGCACGATGGAATCCAGCGCGCGCCGCAGCGCCGAGATGGTCAAGCAGATGCTCCTGTTCGCGCGCGGCGGCGAATCCAGCAAGTTGCCCGTGCGCCCCGACGTGCTGGTCAAGGAAATGGGCAAGATCATCGCCGATACTTTTCCAAAATCCGTCAACTGCCGTGTGCGGGTGGAAAAGAATCTGCATCCGATCCTCGCCGTCCCCACCCAAATCCATCAAGTACTGATGAATCTTTGCGTGAACGCGCGCGATGCCATGGACGAACGCGGGACGCTCACCCTCGCCGTGGAAAACGCGTCGGTGACCGAGCATGAAGCCGCCGTGATGCCCGGGGCCTTGGCCGGTGAATACGTTTGTATCAGCGTGGCCGACACCGGCGGCGGCATCGCGCCCGAACAACTGGAAAAAATCTTTCTGCCGTTCTTTACCACCAAGGCGCCCGGCAAAGGCACGGGCCTGGGCCTGTCCACCTGCCAAACCATCGTCCGAAACCATGGCGGCTTCATCGCCGTCGAGAGCAAGATCGGCAGCGGCACGGAATTCAAGGTCTATCTGCCGGCCGCCGGCGTCAAGCCCGCCGAAGCCGACCTCCCGAAAAAATCTTCGCTGCCGGCGGGCGGGGGCGAACGGATTCTGGTGGTGGATGACGAGGCGGGCATCCTGGCGATGACGCGCGCTGCGCTGGAAAATTTCGGCTATCAGGTCACCACCGCCATCACCGGCATGGAAGCCGTCGCTCGCTTCCGCGAAAATCCCGGCGACATCCAGCTGGTCATCACCGACTATGCGATGCCGCTGATGGACGGCGAGGCGACGATCGGGCAGTTGCAGAAAATCCGGCCGGACTTGAAAGTCCTCGTGGCGAGCGCCTCCGAGGAGCAGTTGCAGAAATTTTCGAAGAATGTCCGCATCAACGGCTTCGTTCCCAAACCCTTCACCACCGAGGGATTGCTGGCCGCAGTTCATTCCGCGCTCGCGCCGAAATGATTTTTCAGGTCGGAGCGATTTGAAAAAATACGGCATCGTGGTGGTGGTCCCGCGCTCTCCCTCACCCTAACCCTCTCCCGCCGGGAGAGGGAACAGCCAAATTGGCTTTTTATTTTTCGAGTGCAGTCTGCTCCAATCCAGTCGCAGGTTTTCGTATGAAGCGGGGAGCGTTTCTCCCTCGCCCAGCGGGAGAGGGCCGGGGAGGGAGAAAATGGACGGGAAAAGGAACGGCTAATTTTTTCTTAAGCCGCCATAGGTCACATCGCGTAGTGCGCCGCGTGAAGATGGTCCCCGGCAAAGGATTCATCAAATTCCGGCGCAGCGTTCTGCGGTAATTCGCCCGCGGCGATGAGACGCGCCACGGTTTTGCGGTAAAATTCCAGTTGGGCGGCGGTGCTGGCGGCGGACGGAGCGGGTATCGCCAACCCAAGGGTGACGGCCTCGACGAAGCGGCAGAAGTCCAGGATGGACGCCGCCTGTGCGGCGGGCACGGGTCGTTGCATCATGAGATCTTCCTGCACCATTTTGCTTTCACGTTCCAGCGTGCGGAGCACGGCGCGCGCGGGGATGGCCTCGATCATGTCGGCGAATGAATCAAATAAACATTGTCTCATAATTTTTTCTCCGGTTGATTTTCAAAATCGTATGTTGGCGAGCCGGTTTTTTTCATCGCCGTTTTGACCGCGGGTAACCTCCAGCAGCCCGACATGCGCGGCGACCTCGGCTTCCATGCGTTTGCGTTCGTCCATTTCCGCCTGCAAGGCGTCCACGGCGCGCATCAGATGGGCGGTCTTTGTATCGACTTCCGTTTGCAGGCGTTCGCGCTGCCCTTTTTCCTCGCGTTCGATGCGCAGACGTTCCTTGAAAATCATTTCGATGTGGATCATGCCCGTCAGCAGCAGCAGCGAGATGAGCGAATATACCACCTCGATCTTCACCGCCGACCGTACTTCGGGCGCGAAGCCGGGCACGACCGGCATGAGATGCAGCAGCGCGAGCAGGATGAACGCGCAGAACAGCGACCAGCCCACCCGGGCCGTGCCGAAAATCCGGTTGAGCCGCAGCGCGTAAACGGCGACGACGAACTGCGAAAGTCCGGCGATGTAACTCATGGCGTCATGGTGGTTCATAAAAGGGTGGTTGTTTTCTGGAAAGCGTGTGTCCTGTTTCTTCCAATTATTGGACACTCACAGCGGTGCCCATTCCGTTTTCAAAACGCCGGACGTGTGCCCGGACGGCGGCCAGCGCCTGGGTGTGAATCTGGCAGACACGCGATTCGGTCACGCCCATCGCCCCGGCGATTTCGTGCAGGAGCAGTCCTTCGATATAATAAAGCGTCAGCACCTTGCGCTGGGCCGACGGCAACTGCTTCAAAATCTCAAAAACGACCTCTTTCAGCTCCAGCGTGGAAACCTGATCGACCGGATCAGCCTGAGCGGGATGGGCGATGACCTCGCAAAGCAGCATTTCGTCCTCATTATGGACAGTTGAGTCGAGCTGGACGAATTGCGCGGGTCTGGTATCGGCAACCAATTCGTCGTATTCATCCAGGGAAATATCCATGGCGGCAGCGGCCTCGGAGCTGGTTGGCGCGCGGCCAAGCTGTTGTTCCAGCCGGCTGGTGGTTTTTTCAACCAGGCGGGTTTTTTGATGGATGCTGCGGGGCAGCCAGTCCATGCGGCGGAGTTCATCCTGCATGGCGCCGCGGATGCGCGTGCGCGCGTAACTGTCGAAAGGCACGCCGCAGGTGGGGTCGAATTTCCGCATCGCGCCGAGCAGGCCGATCATACCGGCACTGTGCAAATCGTCGCGATCCACGTGATCCGGCAACGTGCCGCCTAGCCGGCTCAGGGTGGAACGCACGAGGGGCAGGTAAAATTCCACCAGCGCGTTTTCCGCCGCCGGGCCGGATTGCTGGTAGAGCTGCCATAGCTCAACACTCGGAGGGACGGCCGGCGTAAAGGTGCCGGTGTTCAGGCTCGTGTTCAGGTTCAGTTCCATATGCCCTGAAATGAACCACCTTTTGCGCCGGACCGGCGGCCAGGACCGCCGGAAATTTACCATTAATCAGGTATGAAAAGTCCGACGGGCGGCACTACCTTTTTTAGGGTATTTCTGCTCGTGTCCCGCGGACACCGCGATTAGAATTCAACCATGGCACAGGCACCGATCAGGATTGTGATTGTGGATGATCACGCGCTCCTCGCGGAATCATTGGGAGCCTGGATCATCCGGCAGCCGGACTTGGTGCTGGCGGGACGAGCCGAGGATGGCGAAACCGGCTACAACCTCTGCCTGGCACTGAAGCCCGACCTGGCGCTGCTGGATATCGACCTGCCGAAGATCGACGGCCTTGAACTTATAAGACGTTTTGTCGTGGAAATGCCCGCGATGCGCCTGCTCACGATGTCCGGCCGGATGGACCCGTACACGATCTGGCGGGTTTCCCAAAGCGGCGGCCACGGCTATGTGGAGAAGACGGCCAACCCGGAAATTTTGGCCAAGGCGATCTACGCCATCGCCGGCGGCGGGACCTATTTCAGCGAACTGTTCCAGAAGATAAAAGGTGAATGGCTGGGGCAACCCGAGGCGTTCCAGAAAATTTTGAGCGATCGCGAACAGGAGGTGCTGCGCCGCGTCGTCACCGGCGACAGCGATGAACAGATCGCCGCGCAGCTCGGGATCAGCGTGGCCACCATCGGCGTCCACCGCAAACACATCCGGCAAAAATTAGAACTGCATAACGACCGCGAACTGGTCGCTTACGCGCGCAAATGGGGTCTGGACCAGGATTGAACGGAGTATCCTGCGGCTCTTAATGATCCCGCTGGCTGAATTCGCGGATCATGGCTTTCCACCACGGCGCGAGTTTTTCCTCCGGGCGCACCCACGCCTGCTGGTGCAGCCAGACCATCACGCGCTGGTCGGCCATCACGGACATACGTTCGTCAGGATTTAATTTTTCCGGTCCTTCGGCCAGCAGTTTTTCCCCGAGCAAACGCACGGCTTCGGTTCCCGAACCGAGTCTCTCGAATTGCTCGGCATAGACAGGGTTCAACTTCTTCTCACGAAGCAGGGTGACGTGGATGGCATTGACGTAGGGGTCGAGTACCGCGCGCGAAAGCCCGGCGTGCGGGCGGCACCGGTTGGCTTCGGTTTCCGCCCCGGTCAAATCGTGGATGGCCATATGTGAACGGAGCGAGACGAGTTCCCTCGGCGGCTGGGTTTCCTCCGGGGTGAGGAAAAGGCCGAGCTGTTTCGCGCGTGTGCCGAGGTCGCGGCGGCTCGTCAGCACGCTCAAAGGAATGGAGAAGGCCAGGCCCGCGAGCACAGGGGTGAACCACCAGAACAAATCGGGCGACAACCACCAGATGAACGCCCCCCAGGCCACGCCGATGAGCGTGTGGCCCCAATTGCGTTGCAGGGCATAAAGCCAGTCTATGCCATCAGCATCGCGGTTTTGCGTCGTCCAGCCAACGGTGATGCCGGCGAGGTTGGTGAACACGAAGCGGGTGTGCCAGAGCATGAGCATCGGCGCATGGAGCGTGGAAAAAATGGTTTCGCCGATGACGCCAACGGTCGCATTGGCCAGACTGCCGAACCGCGCGCGGCGCGGCTGGTCGCGTGCGAGGTCCACGAGCGAGAGAACTTTCGGCAGCATGATGACGGTCATGCAGATGACGAAGATGAGGAGCGCCTGCTGGGTGCCGCTCCAATCCTTCAGATACGGGTTGAACGATTTGACCGAGATGTTTGAGAGGCCGGTGTATTTCTGGTAGCAAAAAATCCAGTTGAACGTGAGCATGAAGACGAGCCACAGCGGGCTCGCGAGGTAGCCGAAAATTCCGAAGATCAGGTGCAGCCGGCTCACGCCGCGCAGGCCCTTGGCGAACAGCACGAGGCCGTGTTGCAGGTTGCCCTGGCACCAGCGGCGTTCGCGCTGGGC
>DATHOG010000124.1:0-4142 GCA_035485115.1 Candidatus Sulfotelmatobacter sp.
CATCAAAAAATCCTATCGCCGGCTCGCGATAAAGTATCACCCGGATAAAAATCCCGGCGACAAGACGGCCGAGGAACAGTTCAAGGAACTCGGCCATGCTTATGAAGTCCTGAGCGACCCGCAAAAGCGCGCCGCCTACGACCAATACGGCCACGAGGCCTTCGACCCGCGTGCCCGTGCGCGCGGCGCCGGCGGTTCCGCCGGCGGCGGGTTCCATGATCCGTTTGATATTTTTCGTGAAGTCTTTGGCGGCGGTGCGGGCGGCAGCATCTTCGAATCCATGTTCGGCGGCGGCGGTGATCCCTCCGGCCCGCAGCGGGGTGATGATTTGCGCTACGATCTTGAAATCACATTGGAGGAGGCCGCGCTCGGTTGTGAAAAAGAGATCTCCGTCACGAAGCTCGATAAATGCGATGTCTGCGCCGGTTCCGGTGCGGAAGCCGGTGCCCAGGCGCGCACGTGCGGCACCTGCGGCGGACGCGGGCAGGTATTGACCGCGCGCGGAATCTTCAGCATCGCGCAGACATGCCCGCATTGCAAAGGGCAGGGGAAGATCATCGACCGTCCGTGCAAGAAATGCCGCGGTAACGGCAAGGCCGAGCGCTCCTCCAAGATCAAGCTGCGCATTCCACCGGGCGTCGAAGGCGGTTCTCGATTGCGTTCGCAGGGCAACGGCGAGGCCGGTTTCCGCGGCGGACCCGCGGGCGACCTGTATGTGGTGTTGTTCGTGAAACATCATGAGATTTTCAAGCGCGACGGCGATGATCTGATCTGCGACGTTCCGGTGAGCTTTATCCAGGCCGCACTGGGTTCGGAGATCGAGGTGCCCACGCTCGAAAGCCGCGCGACGATCAAGGTTCCCGCCGGCACGCAACCGGGCACGACATTCCGCGTGAAGGGCAAGGGCGTAAAGAATTTGCAGGGCTACGGCCATGGCGATTTGCATGTCCGCGTGCAGGTGGAGGTGCCTACGCATCTAAACAGCGCGCAAAAGGCCAAGCTGCAGGAATTTTCCGCCATGTGCGACGGCAAGGAAGCGCCCATCGCCAGCGGCTTTTTTGAAAAAGCAAAAAAGTTTTTTAAGTAAAAATCATCCTCTTCCTCATCGTCATCCTCATTGTCAAAAATTGAGGATGAGCATGAGGGAGACGATGAGGATGAATTAAAAATGCACCGTTTTTATCTGCCACCGGGAGATTGCCGCGGTGATTCGCTACGGCTGGACGGCCGCGAGGCGCATCATGCGCTGCAGGTCCTGCGGCTGAAACGGGGTGAACGCGTGACGGTGCTCGATGGCACGGGCGGGGAATTCATTTGCGATGTCTCTGAAACTGCAAAAAACTTTCTGACGCTGGCGGTCAAAGAAAAAAAGTTAGCGCCTCCGCCGGATTGCGCCATCACCTTGCTGGTCGGCATCCCGAAGGGGAAAATCATCGAGTCCATCATTCAAAAGTCGGTCGAGCTTGGCGCGCAAAAGATCGTTCCCTTGCTGACCGCTCGCACCGTCACGCACCTCGACGGCGAGGATGCAGAGGACAAACGGGAAAAATGGCAGCAGGTCGCGATTGAAGCCATCAAGCAATGCGGTGCGTCATGGCTGCCAAAGGTTGAAACGCCACAGACCATCGCGGAATTCCTTGCCTGCGGCGAAAAATTTGATCTGGCGCTCGTTGGCTCGTTGCAGACCGAACGAAAACATCCGCGCGAATGGATATTGAAATTTCAAAAGTCGCAAGGGCACCTGCCGAAATCGGCCGCCGTGTGGATTGGGCCGGAAGGGGATTTCACGCTGGAGGAATTGCGCGCGATTGAAAATTCCGGCGCCAGGCCCATGACGCTCGGACGGCTCACGCTGCGCGTGGAGACGGCGGCGATCTACTGCCTGTCCTTCCTGAATTACGAACTTCAGCGCGATTGAACGAGCACGCGGAACGCGTGGCCGAGATGGTCGGGGTGCGTGAGCGTCTGAAATTGGCGGATTTGCTTCGGGTCGAGCTGCGCAAACAAATTTTCCTTCACGGCCTCGCCCAGGATGCGCGTGAGGAATTGCGGCTGGGTGCAATAGGTTTCCGTTTTCAATCCGGCGGCTTCACCGGTTTTTTGGATCGCGGAAAAATTGACATGCGCGGTCAAATCCTGTCCGCCGGGGTTGGCCAGGACGTCATCGGCGGCTTGATGCCGAAAATATGCGCGCAGCGTGCCGTTGGTTCGCGCCGGTGAAAATTGCTCCTCCGCTGTAAATCCATAATCGATCGCGACCAGTTTTCCGTGCGATAAAGCCCCGGCGGCATCGCGCCACCAGTTTTCCGCGGCGGGCGATGATTCGATAACGTAGCCATCGGGCAGAACGGCCTTCAATTGCGGATTGTGGATTGCGGATTGCGGATTGGGAATTTTGCACCATGCAAATTTTTCGCCGGCGATGGTGACGCCGTGCTCGAACCAGTTTTTTGCCTTCGCATCCCAGCCGAGGCGGCGGATGGGAAAAGCATCAAGCAGTTCATTGCCGAACAGCACCCCGTGAAGCTTTGAATTCGGTGTTTTGAGTTTTAAGGCTTCGAAATTTTCATACCAGGCCACATTGGTAAAGCCGCTCAATTTTTCGCGCTGCCATTGGCGACGGACGGGGGACGGTTCGAGAATGATATATTCAATTTTAGCAAATAATCCGGCGCGGTTTTTCCCCAGCCAATCCAGGATGTCGGCAGCCAGCTTGCCGTCATGCGCCCCGGCCTCAACAATCGCCAGTCGCCAGTCGCCAATCGCCAATTCCTGGAGCCACGCGGAAAATTGGAATGCGAGTAGCTCCCCGAAGAGGCGGCCGGTGCTGACACTGGTGATGAAGTCGCCGGCGCGGCCGACGTTGTCCTGATTTCGTTCGTAGTAGCCGCTTTCGGGACAGTAAAGTGCGATTTCCATGAAGCGGGCAAAGGAAATTGCGCCGCATTTGAAAATTTCCTCGCGGATGAGGTCGGCAGGCATTTTCATTGCTTGCAGAAGGACATGGCTTTGATTAGTGTCGCGGCTACGGAGCAAAACATATGGCCAAAATTGACGCATTTTTTAACCTGATGTTCGAGCAAAAAGCGTCCGACCTCCACATGGCGTCGGGCAACCCGCCGATGATGCGTATCAACGGCGATCTTCAACGCGTGGATTATCCGCCGCTGGAGAGCGACAACCTCAAGGCGATGCTCTACGAAATCGCACCGGATTACAAAATCAAGATCTTCGAAGAAACCGGCGACGTGGATTTCGGCTATGAAATCCCAAACATCTCGCGCTTCCGCGTGAATTTCTTCAACCAGAAGAACGGCGTGTCCGCGGTGTTCCGCCAGATCCCGAGCCGGGTGCTGTCCTTCGAGGATTTTGAAAAGATCGAGGCGCCGCTGCCGCCGGTCTTCAAAAAATTTGCGATGCTGCATCGCGGCCTGGTGGTCGTGACCGGCCCGACCGGTTCCGGCAAATCCACCACGCTCGCGGCGATCGTGGATTACGCCAACCGCAACCGCAAAGACCATATCATCACGGTCGAGGACCCGATCGAGTTCGTTCACGAGAGCAAGAACTGCCTGGTGAACCATCGCGAAGTCGGGGTGCATACCAAGTCGTTTGCCTCCGCGTTGCGCGGCGCCCTGCGCGAAGACCCGGACATCATTCTCGTCGGCGAAATGCGCGACCTCGAAACCATTGAACTCGCCATCACCGCCGCCGCGACGGGTCACTTGGTTTTCGGCACGCTGCACACACAAAGCGCGGCCAAGACGGTGGATCGTATCATCGACGTTTTTCCCGCCGAACAGCAGAACAAGATCCGCCAGACGCTTTCCGAGGCGTTGAAAGGGGTCGTCGCCCAGACGCTGTTCAAGCGCTGCGACAAAAAAGGCCGCGTCGCGGCGTTCGAGGTCCTGGTGTTCAACACCGCCGTCGCCAACCTGGTGCGCGAGGGCAAGACGCACCAGATCCAGGGCATGATCCAGGTCGGCAAGAAATTTGGCAACCAGCAGCTGGACGACCACATCATGGAACATGTCCGCATGAAGCGGATCACCGCCGAGGACGCCTACGACAAGTCGCTCGACAAGAAAAAATTCCGCCCCTTGCTCGCCCATCCGCCGGAGGATGACGACGCCCTTTGATTT
>DATHOG010000125.1:0-5070 GCA_035485115.1 Candidatus Sulfotelmatobacter sp.
TGACTCATGGGCGAAACTTAATGCTGACAAATAATCGGTGCAAGTATGATTTTCACACCACTGCTTCGTCTTCCTTGGTGGCTTCTTCCGAGGACTGCTGCTTCAGCTCGTCCAGCGTGCGGAAACGGTGCGCGGCGAAGCCCGCCTCCACCCCGAGGTTGTTGGTCGGGTTGTAGATGCTGACCAGCAGCAGCGAAGGCTCCAGCACGCGGCGCATGTCCATGATGAGTTCGTCCGCCTTCACGCCCACGCGCACGGCGCGGACGACATAGACCTGGTTCAGCACGGGCAACTGCCAATACAGTTCCTTGACCGTCTCCGGCCACTTGTCGTCCACCAACACAACTTTTTGTCCGACTTTGAACATGTGATTATTTTTTCGGCGTGACCAGTTTCACCTTTGGAAAATATCTGGTAATGCGTTCGGTGTCGCGCGTGGCAAGTTTCCAGCCCATGATTTCCGCGTGTGCGCCGATGAAAAAATCGGGCAGCGGAATCCTTGGCGCGCCGCTGCCACCGGATGCGCGGCGCGCCAGCAAATAACGCCGGTAAGCCTTGCCGCACACGGTTGATCCAGCAGCGGGCAAATCGAAAATTTCTATTCCCAGCTTTTGGATTTCCGGCGCAATGTCTTCCGGCATGGGCGATCCGGAGCAAAGTTCGGCTAAAGTAACGGAATTGATTCCTGCGCCTTCGCTGGTGGCGGCACTTTCAATCAGGCCGGCGGCCCACGCATGGTCCGGTTGCGAGGCATCGCGGGCGTCGATCACCACATTGGTGTCCAGGAGGATCACGGTTCGCGTGTCAGTTTACGCAACTCATCCCAAGTCAGGTCAAACTTCATCCGGCTGTTTTTGAGGGCGTGGCGGATTTGGGCTTTGGTCTTTTTCTTGATCGGGGGCGGCGGAGTCAGGCGGGTGTAGAGGAAATGATTTTCGTCCTTTTGCTCGCAGGCAAAAACATCTCCGGCTTTCGCCCACGGGTTGACCACGCGCTTCTTGCTGTCGGCGGTAATCGTCATGGTGGGATTGTCCCACTTGATGGGAATTTTGTCAATACGGCAGCGGAAACTTGGCCGTCAGTTCGCGCACACGGGCGCGGACCTTGTGCGCGGCTTCGATGTTTTTGATGTCCATCAGCACCTCGGAAATCATGTCGGCGATCGCGGCCATTTCATTCTCTTTCATGCCACGGGTGGTGCAGGCTGGACTGCCGAGGCGGATGCCGCTGGCTTGGAACGGCGAGCGGGTCTCGTTTGGAATCGTATTTTTGTTCACGGTGATGCCGGCTTCGTCGAGTGCGATCTGGGATTCTTTTCCCGTGATCCCCTTCGCGCCGACGTCCACCAACATGAGATGGTTGTCCGTGCCGCCGCTGACGAGGCGGTAGCCGTTGCGGGTCATGCCGGAGGCGAGGGCGGCGGCGTTTTTCACGATCTGCTGCTGGTAGGCCTTGAAATCCGGTTGCAGAGCCTCGAGGAAACACACGGCTTTCCCGGCGATGACGTGTTCCAACGGACCGCCCTGGATGCCGGGGAAAACCTGCGAATCGATTTCCTTCGCGTATTTTTCGCGGCACAAAATCAAACCGCCGCGCGGACCGCGCAGGGTCTTATGCGTGGTGGTGGTGACAAAATCCGCATGCTCCAGCGGGCTCGGATGAATCCCGGCGGCGACCATTCCGGCAATGTGCGCGATGTCCGCGAGCAGGAATGCGCCGATTTCACGGGCGATTTCACCCATGCGCTTGAAATCGATGACCCGGGGGTATGCGCTGGCACCGACGGTGATCATCTTGGGGCGATGTTCACGTGCCATCGCGGCGAGCTGGTCGTAATCAATCCGCTCGGTTTCCTTGTTCACGCCGTAGTGGACGATCTCGAAGAATTTGCCGGAGAAATTCGCCTTGTTGCCGTGGGTCAAATGTCCACCGTGGCTCAGATCCATCGTGAGCATCTTGTCCCCGGGCTTGAGAAACGCGAAATACACGGCCATGTTCGCGCCGCTGCCGGAATGGGGTTGCACGTTGGCGTGTTCCGCACCGAAAAGTTTCTTCGCGCGGTCGATGGCCAGTTGTTCGACGGTATCAACGTTTTCGCAGCCGCCATACCAGCGTTTTTTCGGATAGCCTTCGGCGTATTTGTTCGTGAGCACCGAGCCTTGCGCCTCCATCACGGCGGGCGATGTGAAGTTCTCGGAGGCGATCAATTCGATATTTTCCTGCTGGCGTTTGCGTTCACGCTCGATCGCGGTCGCGACGTCAGCATCAACGTTGAGCAGGCGCAGATTGGCCGGCGCGAATTTCGCGTCCATTTTCAACACGCGGCGCTCATGGCGGCCGCCCTCGAATTTTGCGGCGATGAAGGCATCGACGATTTTTTTCGCGAGATCGAGCGGGGTTCTTTTGCCGCTCAAGCAAATCACGTTCGCGTCGTTGTGCTGGCGCATGATGGCCGCGGTCTCAATATCCTCGGCCACGCCGGCGCGGACGCCGGCGACCTTGTTCGCGGTGATGCAGATGCCGACGCCGCTGGTGCAGACCAGCAGGCCGAATTCCGCCCGGCCATCGCCGACGGCCCGGGCGGCGGGCCCGGCGAAATCAGGATAATCATCGGCGGGATCGTTCGTGTGCGCGCCGAAATCGGAAAACGTCAGGCCGCGTTCGCGCAGATAAGTTTTCAGTGATTCCTTCAACGCGAAGCCGCCATGATCCGCACCGAGCGCGAAATTGACCACGGACGGGGTTGGGGCAGATACGGTTTTTTGCAACAGATTTTGTTGTTCCATAAATTTCAAAAGCGTGACGATGCCTTGTTCGATCTGGTCGCGGCATTCGACGTAAATCTGATACGGGCTGCCGATGGGGTCGCTGATGTCCTTTTCATAGGGCTCAAGCGTTTCGTCAAATTCACGCAGCAAAAAGGTTTTTTCGGCGGCAGACGGATACAGCAGCATCACGGTGTCGGTATGGCTGTGCGTCATGCCGAGGATCAGGTCGGCCGAGCGGACCATTTCCGTCGTGAGGGCGCGGCTGCGTTGCGCGGAAATATCGATGCCCAGCTCTTTCATCGCCTGCACAGAGTGCGGCGTTGGCAGCTGGCCGTCCACCGCACCGATGCCGGCGGACACGATGCGAAATTCGCCGCGGCCCTTGACGGCGTGGCGAAAAAGCCCTTCGGCCATCGGACTGCGGCAGACATTGCCCGTGCAGAGAAAAAGAATCGTCTTCATCAAAACCGAGCCGTAAAGGTTCGTCCGTCCGGGGCGAATCGTCAATGCGAAATCAGCCCCGTGATTTGTCCAGCGCGGCGAGGGCTTTCAGCAGGTCCGCCGCGCGCGCGAGTTCGGGGTCGCGCAAAACCGGCTGCACCGGGCCGGGCCGGGGCGTCAGGTCGGACTCCTCGGCATCCTCGCCGTCCTTGATTTTGCGATGGACGAGTTCGGCCTCGGTCATGTGGTCCACCAACGGCAGTAAATTGTCCCGGGCGGTTCCCGGCAAGTTGTTCGTTTCCGTGACGTAGGGATTGGCCAGGAATTTGTTTTCATCATCCGCGCTGACGTTGACGGCGATGTCCGGGAAGATTTTTTCGGGTGAATTGGTGCTGCCGATGAGGATTCCCGTCCTGGCCGCGCGGAGCCTGGCTGCGAGTTCCTCCGCGCCGTCGCGGGTCTGCCCGTTAACCAGGATGACCAGCGGGGTCTTTTTGACGGAGAAAAATTTCACCACTGCGTCGATGGAACTGGCATCACCCCCGGCAAAGCGCAGGTCGAGGATCGTGCCCGCCGGTTTGCCGGTCAGGCGCACGGACGAAATGTTTCCAAGAAAATTCCCGGACACATCGCCCGGGCGCACGCAAACGAGGTTGCTATCGACCAGGAAAACGGAATCGGCCGCCCGCAATCCGCAGGTGGAAAGGAACAAGGTTGAAAGCAGGATCAGTCGCCAGTTCATATGAAGACAATGCTTCAGCGGACGCTGAAAGTAAAGTGCCGGTCGTTTACTTTGTCTGGATATCGATTTTCATCCGCATGGTCATGTCCATGTCCTGTTTCTTTTGGCCGATATTCATGGACATGGCGGTTTCCGTGGTCTCATCCAGGGAGGCGGTCTGCGGCATGAGATGGTTCAGGTCGAGGGACGTGGTGCCGGTGCCGGTGCCGGTGAGTTTGGTCAGATCGATCTTCTGCCCGGGCATCGCCGGGCTTTCGATTTTCTGGTTGGCGGCGCTTTGGGTGATGGTGGTGCGCAAATTGAGGGTGTCGCCATCAATCGAGACAAGTTCCATCGTCATGGTTTGATCCATGTTCATGCCCTGGGACTTGAGGCGCGTGTGATATTCCCATTTCGCGCCCGCGCCGACGGCTTCCTCCGGCAAAGGCGACGATGAGCTGGAAAAAGAATCCTTCATCTGGCCGATAGTCTGTCCGAGTTGGGCCCCCGCATCCGGCGGTACCTTCAAATCAATGGACTTCACCACGCCGCGGTCGGACATTTTTGCCGTGCCCGAGACGCCTTGCAATCCCGCCAGAGCCGTTTTCATCACGGCGGCGGTGGCGGGCGGCGTATCTTTGTCCGGGACCACATCCGCACTGCTGAACATAATTGCGTAACTGATCTGACCATCGGGCGAAATATCTTTCACTTCGCTGTCCATCGACATCACCATTGCGGGGAGATTCATGGCCGGCATCGAATTGCCGGCGGCGGACATCGCCATGCTCATTTGCATGTTCATGGTCATCGATTGCTTGTCGCCCACGACCGGATGCAGCCGCAAAATTTTTCGCGGCTCGCTCCCCGCATCCAATAGTTTGACGGGGGAAATCGCCGCGCTTGACGCCTTCGGCATGGAATTATTGTCGCCGGCCGTGGAAACCGCCTCGCCCGAAGTCGCCTTGATTTTATCCGCCACGTAATCCATGCGGTAGGAGACCATCTGGGTATTCCAGGTCGGATTGTTTTGCTTGAATGCCGTCAGGTCGCGTTGGGCTTCAAGATATTTGGCGTGCGCCTGGGTCGTCCGGCCATTGGCGGCCAGCGAGTCCGCCTGTTCGATGACGCTGTAAACCG
>DATHOG010000126.1:0-7397 GCA_035485115.1 Candidatus Sulfotelmatobacter sp.
CTCGCAGCGTCTCGACACTGGAACGCGTCGGGTGGTTTCAGGGGTTTAGGGTATGAAAACATAAAAATTTTGGTGAAAACGAACCCAAAAAAAGCCCGTAAAATCTACGTTTTTGAAAATTTTGACATGAAAACGAAGCCACCGGCGAAGGCATCAACCTGGTGCCGGGGAAAGGGGCGAGGATGAGGATGACGATGAGGATGAGGATGAGCAAAACACCGCGTCGAGGTCATGCCCGGTTTGACTCTTCCTTTTTTGGCTTAAATATGCCAAAAAGTTCTGACGCGCCGTCCACGTTGTGTTAAATTTCCCCCGCATGAACCGACGTTTTATCTTCGGACTGGTCATTACCGTGTTGCTGCTGAATCTGGCCATCGGCGCGCAGGTTTATTTAATGGCCGCCGGTACGCAAAAGGACGGGCGCGACGCGGAGGACGCGGAGCTGCAGGTGTTCTCGCAGGTGCTCGACCAGGTTCATGACGAATATGTGGACGGCAAGGATGCGACTTATCAACAGCTCATCCATACGGCGCTCAAGGGCATGGTCAACCAGCTCGATCCACACAGCGAATTTCTAGACGCCAGTTCGTATCATCGGTTGCAGGACGATACCGAGGGCCAGTTCGGCGGGTTGGGGCTGGTCGTGGGTGCGCGCGACGGCTATGTCACGGTCATCACGCCGATGGACGATACGCCGGGGTCGCGCGCGGGCATCATCGCCGGCGATCGTATCGTGAAGGTCAATGGCATACCCGTTGAAAAGGCTGTCTTGGACGAGGTCGTGAGCAAACTGCGCGGCGCACCGGATACGCAGGTCACCGTCAGCATCGAGCGGCCGTCAACGGGGGTCACCAAGGATTATACGCTCACGCGCGCCGTCATCCAGATGCCGATGATCAAGGACCTGAACGGCAAAAAGGAATTTTCGGTGGACGGGAACAAGATCGGTTATGTACGGATCACGCAATTCGGCGATGGCACCGCGGACGAGCTGGAAGACGCCCTGCAAAAGTTGCAAGGGCAGGGGATGCGCGGGCTGATCATCGACCTGCGGTGGAATCCGGGCGGCCTGCTCGACGAGGCCGTGGCGGTCTGCCAGAAATTTTTGCCGCGCGACACGCTCATCGTCTCCACCGAGGGCCGGCATACGATTGAAAAATATTTTGCCAAGGGCAGCGGCGATGAATTGAAAGGCATGCCCATCGTCATCCTCGCGAACCTCGGCAGCGCCAGTGCGGCGGAGATTGTGACCGGCTGTTTGCAGGATTTGCACCGGGCCGTGGTGCTGGGGGAAAAAACCTTCGGCAAAGGCTCCGTGCAGACCATTTTCCCGCTGAATGACGGCTCGGCGCTCAAGCTTACCGTGGCGAAATACTATACGCCCAGCCACAAGGTCATCCACGAACACGGCATCACGCCGGACGTGGCCGTGCCCGTGACCGATTTTGAAGAGGCGGCCTTGATGATGCAACGTTCGCCCGGCGGCATTGAATCCCTGCCGGAAAAGGTCCAGCCGGAAGTCCGCGCCGTTCACGACACCCAGCTCGAACGCGCCGAAGACCTGATAAAAGGGCTGCTCATCTATAGTTCACTGAACCCGGTGCCGGAAAAAGTGGCCGCGAAATAAATTAACAGCGGATGGACACGGATAAAAAGCGGATTCAACGCAGAGGCGCAAAGAACGCGGAGGAACGCAAAGAAGCGGGTTCAAACTCTGCGGAACTCCGTGTCCTCCGCGTCTCTGCGTTTTGTTTTCAGTTTGAAAATCCATGTTCATCTGTGTTTATCCGTGGTTAAAAAATCATGACCATTCTCGCGCTCGAAACTTCCTGCGATGAAACCAGCGCGGCCGTGGTGTGTGATGGCCAGATTCTTTCCAACAGCGTTTCCTCGCAGATACAGCTACATGCCGAATACGGCGGTGTGGTCCCGGAACTGGCCGCGCGCGAGCATTTGAAAAATCTCCCGCCCGTGGCGCAAGCCGCGCTGGCCGAGGCGAAAATTTCCGTTGCCGAAATTGACGCCGTCGCCGCCACGCAAGGGCCGGGATTGGCCATCGCCTTGCTCGTCGGCTTCAAGGCCGCGCAAGCCATGGCGTTCGCCTTGAACCGGCCGTTCATCGGCATCAACCATCACGAGGCGCACCTGTATTCGCCATGGATCGGCGCGTTCGACGGGTTCGAGCCGAATGTGTCGCTCATCGTCAGCGGCGGCCACACGATGCTGGTGCACGTGGAGTCGGAAGTGAAATACCATGTGCTGGGCGGCACGATTGACGATGCCGCGGGCGAATGTTTTGACAAGACCGGCAAGCTGATGGGGCTGTCGTACCCCGCCGGTCCGTTGATCGACAAACTGGCGGGGGAAGGCAATCCCTATGCGCACAGTTTTCCCCGTCCGCTGCTGAATGAAAAGAATGATGACTTCAGTTTCAGCGGTCTGAAAACCTCGGTGCGTTATTTCATCCGCGACCATCCGGAAGTTCTGGCCGACCGCCGCAGATTGGCGGATTTATGCGCCAGTGTGCAGGAGGCGATCGTGGAGGTGCTCGCCGCCAAGACCTTCCGCGCCGCCGGACGGCTGGGTGTGCGATGCCTCACGGTTTCGGGCGGCGTGGCCTGCAATTCGCGGCTGCAAAAGAAATTCGAACTCGATGCCGGGCGCGGGGGTTACCAGTTGCGCTGGGCGGAAAAAAAGTTCAGCACGGATAACGCCGCGATGATCGGAATTTTGGCGGAACGAAAACTCATAAACCAATTGCCGCCGACGGATTTGGACGAGGAAATAAAACCCGGCTGGGCACTGGCCTGAAGCCACGGGAATTGGTGGCGGCGGCACCCTCGCTGCCGAAGGCATCCAAGTTTCTCAATAATTTCAGCATTTAGAGCATTTTAAAATAAGATGTATCCGCACTCTCTCCCTCACCCTAACCCTCTCCCGCTGGGAGAGGGAACAGCCATGTTTGCCTTTCTTTTATTGAGCACGGTTGCTCCAATCCAACCGCTGGTCCGCATAGGAAGCTGGGAGCGTTTCTCCCTCTCCCAGCGGGAGAGGGCCGGGGTGAGGGAGAACATTATCGGAAACCAACGGCTACAATTTATCTTAAGCCGCTCTAGTCCCTGCGACGAGGTGTCGCATCACCCTTTTGGGCGCTCACGGTCCGTAATTGAACGCGTTGGCGAGACGGTCAGCATCGCTGTTGCACCACATGTTGACGGGGTTGAATGCCCCGGGGCATTTGATGTAGGTCGCACTGCCGTCGGCCATGGTGTAGTTCGAGCCGCCGGTCATCGTATCGTCGCCGCGGCTGTCATGGCGGCTCTGTTCGGCGATGCCGGTGAAGTCGTTGCCGCCATTTTCGTAGATGTCCATGTAGTAATCCCCCGCGCCGGACTGTTTTTCACCCAGCACCACGGTTTCAGAGACATGGATGATGTCCTGTTCCTTCACGGACGTTGCCGCGGCAACGATGGCGGGCTCCAGCGTGGACCACGACGACGGCGGAATATCCAGTTTTTCGGAATAGATGTCATTGAATCCATTCATCAAATAACTGCGCGGGGAGGCATCGGCGGGATAATCGGTGTGGTCGGTCTGGATGGTCATCGGCGTATTCGTCGGCTCGCTCGGGCATAAAAGCATTTTCACGTTGTGGGCATAGGCGTCATACATCTGCTGCGGCCAGCGGTCCGGTTGCGCCGCGCTGCCGCCGCGATGCGGGTACTGGCCGCTGAAATCGTCGTTGTACAGTTTCTGCGCGATGCCGAACTGTTTGAGATTATTCAAGCAGTCGATGCGTTTGGCCGTTTGCTTGGCCCGCGCCAGCGACGGCAATAACATGGCCGCGAGGATGGCGATGATCGCGATGACCACCAGCAGCTCGATGAGCGTGAACGCCGGCGCCGGGCAAAAAACTTTGCCGGACGATATTTTTTTATTATTTTTCATAACCAATCCGCGTCCAGTCGCGTCTGGAAGGCCAGATAGTTCGACGCTCCGGAGCGGTCCGGCGTTACAAAAACAAGGTCATGACAAAAAATAACTGGATGCTTGCCGTAGTTGCCGTGGTGTTGGCGGCGGTCTATGTGATCTATTTCACTGACTGGTTCCGGCCCAAAACCGTGGAAATTTACAGTGCCTACCGTGATCTAGGCTCTCGCGCCGCACGCCAGCAGGGTGCGCTGCCGGCCATGCGGTTCAGCTCCAACCGCCAGCTCAAGCTCACGGAAATCAAGGTCGTCTCCTGCGCCGACCTGGAAACCAACAAAAATGCTTTTGCGCTTTGGCATCTCATTTCCGAGTCAAATTCCGTGCCGATAAAATGGTTTTTCTACGGCGAGCGGATCGGCGGCATGCACCCGGCCGTCGAGGGAACCCATCCGCAATCGTTGGAAACCAACGTCACGTACCGGATTTTCGTAACCGCCGGCAAGATCACCGGCCACCATGACTTTGCATTGAAATAATGATTCATCGCCGGGCCAGATGGCAGGCGGCGAAATGTTTTGTCTGCACTTCGTCCAGGGCCGGAACCACCGTCCGGCATTTTTCCTCCGCCACGGGACACCGCGGATGAAAAGGGCAGCCGGCCGGCGGATGGATCGGCGAGGGCACGTCACCGTTCAGCACGATTTTCCGCCGCTGCGTTTCCGGATTTACCTCCGGCACGGCGGAAATCAGCGCCTGGGTGTACGGATGCCTCGGTGCGCGGATGATCTCCTTCGCCTCCGCCTGCTCCACGATTTTGCCGAGATACATCACCATCACGCGATGGCTGATGTGCTCCACCACGGCGAGGTCGTGCGCGATGAATAGATACGCCAGGCCGCGTTGCTGCTGCAGATCGTGCAGCAGGTTGATGATCTGCGCCTGCACCGAAACGTCCAGCGCGCTCACCGGCTCGTCGCAGATGATAAGTTCGGGTTCCACGGCCAGCGCGCGCGCAATCCCGATCCTTTGCCTCTGCCCGCCCGAAAATTCATGCGGATAACGCTGTGCGTAAGCCGCGTCCAGCCCGACCGATTTCAGCAATTCAGCGATCCGCTTTTCCCGCGCCGGACGGCTGTCCGTCAACCCGTGGATGTCCAGGGCTTCACCGACGATGTCTGCGACCGTCAGGCGCGGGTTCAGCGAGCCGAACGGGTCTTGAAAAATCATCTGGAATTTCCGCCGCAACGGCCGCAATTGTGAATTGGAAAGCCGTGTGATGTCCTGTCCCCCGAGAAAAATTTCGCCCGCCGTCGGTTCGGCCAGCCGCATGATGGCCCGGCCCAGCGTGGATTTGCCGCAGCCGCTTTCGCCGACGAGCCCAAGCGTTTCGCCCGCGGCGATCTGAAAGCTCACGCCATCCACGGCCTTCACCGTTTCGCGCCCGCCGCTGAACAGCCCGCCTTTCACGGGGAAATGCACCTTCAGATTTTTAACTTCGAGCAGGCTCACGATTTTGATAACCGCGCCAGTGTAATTCGTCGGGGTTTAAAACCGAACGTAATTTTTCTGGTTGACATACTGTGTATGTATGATATAAACAGTAGTAAGTTTGCTACGCCACCGTTATGAATGCCTTGCTTTTCATCAGCCTGAACCTGCTGGCCGTTGCCGCCGGAATTTTGGTCTTGCGCTTCTGGTTGCGCGGTCGTCCGGACGCGGAAGCTGTCCATTTGCATCTGTGTAATGCGGTGATGTGGCTCGGCTGCATGGTATGCATCGCTGGATTGGTTTTAACTCTGGTCCAGCCACGTCCTTCAAGCGGTTTTAGCCTGTGTTCAACGGGACTGCTCGTCGTCTCCAGCATGATTTTAAAACGTCGGGAATTGATGCGCCGGTTGAAAAACAGGACGGACAAAAAAGATTCCAACTGAACGCATGCCGCCCGAGCGCAAAAAATTTATTCTCGGCCCGATTTCGCCCGCCGCCGACGGCACGCTTTACCAGCAGATCGTTGACCGGCTGAAGCGCGAAATCTCCGAGGGCCGCTTGAAGCCTAATTCGCCGCTGCCGTCGTTTCGCCAGCTCGCGGAAGATCTGCTCGTCAGTGTCATCACCGTCAAGCGCGCCTACGAGGAATTGGAAGGGGAGGGCATCGTTTACCGCCGGCAGGGGCTGGGCACGTTCGTCGCCGAACAGGGTGGCGATCGCAGCCGCGAGGCGAAATTGAACGCCGCGCAGGAATTGTTCCATCGAGCGGCGCGCGAGGCTGCCGAAGCCGGCTTGAAAAATGCCGAGATTCTCGAACTAGCCCAAAAAATCATCAAAGGAAAATCATGAACTCGAACGCCATCGAAATCCGCGGACTTGTGAAGAATTATCCCACGTTCACGCTGGGTCCGCTCGACCTCACGGTGCCGTGCGGCGCGATCTACGGCCTCATCGGCCCGAACGGCGCGGGCAAGACCACCGCCATCGACCTCATCTTCGGCATGGGTAAAAACGACGCCGGCACCATCCGCGTGCTCGACCTCGACCATCATGCCGACGAGGTTGCGCTCAAGCAACGGGCCGCCTACGTCAGCCCCGACCTGAATTTTCAAGTCTGGGGCAAGGTCGGCAAGGCCATCCGCTTCGTGCGCGGTTTTTTCCCGAACTGGGACGACGCCTATTGCGCCGAATTGATGAAAGCCTTTCACCTCGATGCCGGTGAAAAAATTGCGACGCTTTCCTTTGGCGCAAAAACCAAACTGAGCCTGCTCCTGGCGCTTTCCCGCCGTCCGGAAATCCTGGTGCTCGACGAACCGACCACCGGCCTCGATGCTGTTTCCAAGCAGCAGGTTTTCAGCGAACTCCTCAAGGCCGTGGAAAACGGCGAACGCACCGTATTGATTTCATCGCACGGGCTGACCGACATCGAACGCTTTGCCGACCACGTTGCCATGATCAAAGGCGGCAAACTGTTGCTCGAAGGCCGCACGGACGAGATCGTGGACCGATTCCGCCTCGCCGAATTTTTCAGCGTGAACGGCGCGAAATTTGAGAACCGCACCGGCCTGACAATCTTGCGCCGGACGGAAGACCGCTGGCACGCGCTAATCGATCAAACCAGCGACGCGCAGAGTTTCCTGGAATCGCGCGGAGCGAAGGACATTTCGCTCACGCGCCTGACGCTGGAAGATCTATTTATAGCGCTCGCCAAAGACGGGGAGGCCAAATGAAAAAAATCATCCTTGATCACTTCCGCCGCTGGTGGTGGGTCTGGGTTCTAGGTTGCATTCTTCATGCAGCCTTGACCGTCGGCATGTGCATTCCAAATAAAGGGCATTATCAGGCGATGAGCGCATTTCCGCTGGGAGTTTTTCTCGGCGCGTTTTTATTGATGATGGACTTGCAGCGCGGCCACGCCCGTGCGTTGCTGACCATGCCGGTCACTCTGAAACAAGTTGCGCGCGCGTGGTGGTGGGCTG
>DATHOG010000127.1:0-26251 GCA_035485115.1 Candidatus Sulfotelmatobacter sp.
CGGTCTGGTGGGCGACGAGCTCCAGCACCTGAAAAAGCGGCTCCTTGCGGATGTCCACGCTCACCCGGTCATCCGTGGTGTCCCAGTTGATGGAACCGGCCGCGCAGAAAAAAACCGCCGCAAAAAAAATCGCGGTGGATAATACCAACTTTCTGGCGGGGTTCATAATTTGTTCCGGGGATTGGATGGCGTGGCGGGTGAAAACGTTCAGGTTTATTTATTCAGGACGCGTTTCACCCATTTCTGGTTGTCGAGATACCAGCGGATCGTCTCGCGGATGCCGCCTTCAAATTTGTGTGCCGGCGTCCAGCCGAGCTCGCACTGGATCTTCGTCGCATCGATCGCATAACGGCGGTCGTGGCCGGGCCGGTCCTTGACGAACGTGATGAGCGAGCGGGAATTGCCGCCGAGCTCCGGCGCAAATTCATCAACCGTGTCGCAGATGAGCTGCACGATATGGATATTTGCCCACTCGTTGTGACCGCCGATGTTGTAAGTCTCGCCCAGTTTGCCGCGTTGCAGAACGGTCCAAAGCGCCTCCGCGTGGTCACGCACGTAAAGCCAGTCGCGCACGTTCATGCCGTCGCCGTAAACCGGAATCGGCTTGCGCGCCATCACGCTCTGAATCACGACCGGGATCAATTTTTCGGGAAACTGGAACGGGCCGTAGTTGTTCGAGCAGTTGGTGATGACCGTGGGCAGCCCGTAAGTGTGGTGATACGCGCGCACCAGAAAATCGGACGATGCCTTGCTCGAGGAATACGGCGAATTCGGCGCGTAGGGCGTCGTCTCGGTGAACAAGCCGGTCGCACCGAGCGATCCATAGACCTCGTCGGTTGAGACATGGTGAAACTTTTTACCGGTGAAATCGCTATTCCAAAATCCCCGGCAGGCTTCGAGCAGATTGAAGGTGCCGATGATGTTGGTCGTGATGAAATCGCCGGGGCCGGTGATGGAGCGGTCCACATGCGACTCCGCCGCGAGATGCATGACCTGGGAAATCTGATGCCGCTCAACGACTTTCAACGTCGCCGCCTTGTCGCGCAAATCCACCTTTTCAAAGACGTATTTCGGGTGTTTGGCGATGGTTTCCAGATTTTCCAGGCGTCCCGCATAAGTCAGACAGTCCAGATTGACAAGCTTCGTGACTTTCACGTCGTCAATGACGTGATGGATCAGATTCGAGCCGATGAACCCCGCACCGCCGGTGATTAGCAAATTCATTTATGATTTACGATTTAAGATTGATGATTTGCCCGCGATTCAGGGCGCGCACGAATTCGGAACAATCATAAATCATAAATCATCAATCGTAAATTCTCATTCCGGTCTCCAGTTCTTGAGCGAGTCTTCCAGCGCTTCCTCCACCGGCCGGATCTTCACCCCGGCGGCCTGCAGCTTGGAAACCTCCATGATGCAGTTGGAGCGCGGCGTTTTGGCGGCGATCTTGTAAAACTCCTCGTCGTTTTTCCAATACTCGAATTTGCGCGCCGGTTTCAGAATTTTTTCGATCAGATCCACGACGTGCCGCGTGGTGACGTAGCCGGGGTTGGTGACGTTGTAGATGCCGAAGGGCGCGCGCAGTTCCCAAGTATCCAGGCAGGCTTTCACAAAATCGGCCCGGTGCGAAATCGAATTCACGTTCTCGTAAACTTTCGGGTAGCGCTGCACCTTGCTCAGATAATTGCGCTTGCTGTCGAACTCGTCAAACGGGATGCGCAGCCGCCAGATATAACTCCGGCCAAGGCCGGTCATCGCCTCTTCGCCCAGCGCCTTGGTGCCGCTGTAAAAACTGCACGGGCCGTCCCGGAAGGTAAAGTTCGGAGTGTCCGTCTCGACGAAACCATGGATCGCCGGCGATTTTTGCTCCGCCAGCGCGTGGAGTTCCGGCTGGGTCATGTCCTTTTCCGTGCGCGTCTTGCCGTGCTCCGAAATCTTCGCGCCGGAAAAGATGCAACCGCTGGAGACGTGACCCCACGGGATGTCCGCCGCTGCGCAGGCGTGGGCGATGGTCTGCGGGAGCAGGGTGTTGCCTTTGAGCGTGCCGGCCTTGTCGAGTTCACAGGCGTCCACGTTCGGCTTGCCGGTGTAACCGGCGGCGTTCACCACGAACGCCGGTTTTTTGGTGCGCAAAAATTCCAGCAACCGGTCGAAACGGGTATAATCCAGTTCCCGGCGCGAGAGCGTCGCGAATTCCTTTTTCCGCCGCTTCAGTTCGATGGCGAACGCCTCGCCGATGTAACCGGTTGCGCCGAGAAGTAAAATCATAATTATTTTTTCAACCGTTTTGCTTCCGCCACGACTTCCTTGTCCAGATAGGCGCGGTATTCGCAGTTCGGCATGGCGGCGACGATTTTTTCCAGTTGGGCCAGCGAGACGAGGCCGCTGCGGAAAGCCGCCTCTTCCGGGCAGCCGATCTTGATGCCCGCGCGTTTCTCGATCGTCTGCACATACGCGCTGGCCTCGTGCAAGCTGCTGCTCGTGCCGGCGTCCAGCCACGCAAAACCGCGGTTCAGACGTTGCACCTTCAAATTACCGCGCTTGAGATATTCCACGTTCACCGCGGTGATTTCCAGTTCACCGCGCGCGGACGGCTTCAGGTTTTTCACGATGTCCACGACCTGGTTGTCGCAGATGTAAAGCCCGGGCACCGCGTAGTTGCTTTTCGGCGACGCCGGCTTTTCCTCGATGGAAATGGCGTTGCCGTGCGCGTCAAATTCCACCACGCCGTAGCGTTCGGGGTCATGGACGTGATAACCGAAAATCGTTTCGCCCGACTGGAATTCCGCGAACGCCTTGTGGAACGTGTCGCCGCCGTAGAAAATGTTGTCGCCGAGGATGAGCGTGACATTGTCCTTGCCGACGAAGTTTTCCGCGATGAGGAACGCCTGCGCGATGCCCGCCGGTTTTTCCTGCGCCCGGTAATCGATCGTCACGCCGAAGCGGCTGCCGTCGCCGAGAAGCTGCTCGAAACGCGGCAGGTCATGGGGCGTGGAGATGAGGCACAACTCGCGGATGCCGCCCTCGATGAGCGTCGTGAGCGGATAGTACACCATCGGCTTGTCATAGACCGGCTGGAGCTGCTTGCTCGCGACGAGCGTGAGCGGATACAGCCGCGAACCGGCGCCGCCGGCGAGGATGATACCTTTCATTTACGGGAAGCGTAAGGATTTTGAGCGAAAATGGAAATGGGAAACTCGATTCAAGAAAATTACCATGCAACGGCGCGGAAGAATTCTTACGCCGCCGGAAAAAACCGTGTCCAATCTTGCGCCGCGTGCAAAACACGAACGACCATGACCGTCTCCTGAAACGGTTGATAGAAAATCAGGTAATTGCGGAACCTCGGCACGACAAACCAGCGGATTTACAAATGTCGCGTCGCAGCGTTGCGGATGCGCCGCCCGATTTCAGGATGCTGCGCGAGGAAATCAGAAGTATTGAGAATGGTCAGGCGGACGCGTGCCGCCGCCTCAGGATTGTCGGTGGCAATGTGGCTGGAAATTTCGTCCAAATCGCGGGCCGCTTTGGGACTGAACCTCGCCCGGATCATGACCGGCGGCGCAATTCATCAGTGGTCCTGGCCTGATCCAGATTTTCCAAACCCTCGTCCAGCAGCCGTTCCAGTTCCGGCGTCATCACCACTTCCTTGCCCTGACGACGCGCCTGATGTTCGCTCAATGCCTCCAGCACAACTTCTTCCGAACCTTTGTATCCGCTGGTTTGAACCAGTTCGGCTACGTAACTTTCAAGATTTCGCGGCAACGCGATATTCATACAGTAAAGTTAATGTGCCGTGGAATTCTGTCAACCCGCATCACCGCCTCCACCTGTTAACACGTCACTTCGGAAAAAGATTCCCAAAACGCAAATTTTTACGTCGCCACCGCGCCGGTCGTGCCGGCGCCTTCGGCCTTGGCCTTCTGGCTGAACTGCAGCTTGCCGTTATCGGCGGTCACCTGGATGAGGTCGCCTTCGGTCAGCGCGCCTTTGAGGATTTCCTCGGCCAGAGGATCTTCGAAATATTTTTCCACCGCGCGGCGCATGGGTCGCGCGCCGTATTGCGGATCGTAGCCTTTCTCCACCAGCAAGTCCTTTGCTTTGTCGTCGAGCTCCAGCTTGAGGTTTTTCTTGCGCAGACGTTCCAGAACTTTTTCCACTTCCAGGCTCAAAATCTGGATGAGGTCGGGTTTCGTGAACGAGCGAAACACGATGAGATCATCTAGCCGGTTCAGAAATTCAGGGCGGAACGTTTTCTTCGCTTCTTCCAAAACGCGTTCGCGCGCCTTCTCGTAAGTGCTCTCGTCGGTGATGGGCGAGAAACCGAGCGTGGATTGCCGCTTGAGGGTTTCGCTGCCGACATTCGACGTCATCAGGATGATGGTGTTGCGGAAATTGATGGCGCGTCCAAGGCTGTCGGTCAGTTTGCCTTCTTCCAGGATCTGCAACAACATGTTCCACACATCGGGATGCGCCTTCTCGATTTCGTCGAACAACACGACGGAATACGGATTGCGCCGCACCTTTTCGGTAAGCTGGCCGCCTTCCTCGTATCCGACGTAGCCGGGCGGCGAACCCACCAGGCGCGAGACGTTGAACTTCTCCATGTATTCGCTCATGTCGAGCTGGATAAGCGATTTCGAGTCGCCAAACATCTGTTCGGCGAGCGTCTTGGCCAAAAGCGTCTTGCCCACACCCGTCGGGCCGAGCAACAGGAACGTGCCGATCGGCCGGCGCGGGTCTTTCAGATCCGCGCGCGAACGGCGCAACGCCTTGCACAAGGCGGAAACCGCCTCGCGCTGGCCGACGACGACTTTTTCCATCTCGGTTTCAACCGTGAGCAGGCGCTGCATCTCGCCCTGGCCCATGCGGTGAAGCGGGATGCCCGTCCACTTCGCGACGACGTGCAAAATTTCTTCCTCGCCGACGACGACACGCTTCTCGTCACCTTTCGCGCGCCATTCCTTCAGGATATTTTCCAGTTTTTCCTTCGCCTGTTTTTCCTTGTCGCGCATCTGCGCCGCGCCCTCGAAATCCTGGTTCTTGATGGATTTCTCTTTTTTGCCTTTGATTTCTTCGATCTCGGCTTCCATCGCCTTGACCTCCGGCGGCCGCGTCATCGTGGCGATGCGCGCGCGGGAGCCGGCTTCGTCGAGGACGTCAATCGCCTTGTCCGGCAAAAACCGGTCGGTGATGTAGCGGTCGGAAAACTTGACGGCGGCGGACACGGCTTCGTCCGTGAACTCCGCCTTGTGATGCTCTTCGTATTTGTGACGCAGGCCTTTCAAGATTTCGATGGCGTCGTCGATGGAAGGCGCCTCGACCTTGACGGATTGGAAGCGGCGTTCGAGCGCGGCATCCTTTTCGATATATTTGCGATACTCGTTAAGCGTGGTGGCACCGACGCACTGCATCTCGCCGCGCGACAGCGCCGGCTTGATGATGTTGCTCGCGTCCATCGTGCCTTCGGCGCTGCCCGCGCCGACAATGGTGTGCAATTCGTCGATGAAAAGAATGACGTTCTTCGCGCGGCGGATTTCATCCATGACCGCCTTGATGCGTTCCTCGAACTGGCCGCGATATTTCGTGCCGGCGACCATAAGCGCGAGGTCGAGTGTGACGACGCGTTTATTCAGCAGGAGTTCCGGGACATTGCCCGCTGCGATTTCCTGCGCCAGACCTTCAACGATGGCGGTCTTGCCCACGCCGGCTTCGCCCAGCAGAACAGGATTGTTCTTGGTGCGGCGGCAAAGGATCTGGATGACGCGCTCGATCTCGTTTTTGCGGCCGATGACCGGATCCATTTCGTTCTTGCGCGCGATTTCCGTCAAGTCGCGGCCAAACGCCTTCAACGCGGGTGTTTTGACCTCGCCTTTTTTCTCGCCGGCCGCCGCCGGTTGTTTTTCGCCTCCCGGCTCGGCGGGCGGCTGGGGCGGTTCTTCACCGCCGGCTTGCGCGGCAAAATTCGGATCGAGCTCTTTTAGGACGCGCTGACGGGCTTCCTCGATGTCCACGTCCAGGGCGCGAAGGACCTTCGCGGCCACGCCGTCGCCTTCACGCAACAGGCCGAGCAGCAGATGTTCCGTGCCGACGTAGGTGTGATTGAGGTTTTTCGCCTCCTTTTGCGCGAGCGCGATGACTTTTTTCACGCGCGGCGTGTAAGGGATGTTGCCGATCATTTTTTGATCGGGGCCGCTGGGAGTTTGTTTTTCGACTTCAAGGCGGACGGTTTCCAAATCAATGCCCATGCCTTGCAGCACGTTCACGGCGACGCCCTGGCCCAGCTTGATGAGGCCGAGCAGCAGGTGCTCCGTGCCGAGAAAGTTGTGGTTGAGGCGATCAGCCTCCTTGCGCGCGAGCGCGAGGACCTGCTGCGCCCGCGGCGTGAAATTGCTCATGGACTCTTCACTCATACTGATGACACTCTGCTATAAATCGGCGGATTTGTCCAACGACAACAGCAAAAAATACGCGATTGTGGCAGTGAATTTCTGGCACACCTGACACACCAGCAGGATTGAGCGAAGGCACCTGTGTAAAAGTGTGAGGTCTACAGACTCTTTCCGAAACCTCCCCTCGCTCGCAAAAAAGTTTTGTTTGCTGTCATTTTCTCTTAAACTTCAATTTCCTTAATGAGTTCCGTCGTGAACAACCTGAGCGCCGATGCCGCCGCGAACCTGCCGCGGCATGTCGCCGTCATCATGGACGGCAACGGTCGCTGGGCCAAGGCGCGCCATCTGCCGCGCATCGAGGGCCACCGGCGCGGCGCGGATTCCGCGCGGGAAATCATCCGGACCGCCGGTGAGCTGGGCATCAAGTACCTGACGCTCTACGCTTTCTCCGCCGAGAACTGGAACCGTCCGAAGGATGAAGTGGACGCCTTGATGAAGTATCTCGTCTATTATCTCAAGTCCGAGACGAAGGAGTTGAACAAGAATAACGTGCGCCTGGAGGTCATCGGCCAGATCCATCGTCTGCCGGACAATGTGCAGGAACATCTGCAAAAGAGCATGGCCGCGCTTTCCAAAAACAACGGGCTTACGCTCATCATGGCGTTGAGCTACGGCAGCCGGATTGAAATCGTCGAAGCCGTCCGGGCCATCGCGGACAAGGTGAAGCACGGAAAGATCGATCCCGCCGATATCACGGAAAAAATCATCTCCGAGCACCTCTGGACGCGCAACATCCCTGATCCGGACCTGATGATCCGGACCAGCGGCGAGATGCGCATCAGCAATTTTCTCCTCTGGCAGTTGAGCTACGCGGAACTCCTGATCACGCCCACGCTTTGGCCGGATTTCCGCAAACCGCAATTCTACGCCGCGCTCGAGGAATACGCCCGGCGTCACCGCCGGTTTGGCGGCATTTGAGTCTCGTTCAGGGCGCTTTTTCGCCTGCCGTCCGCCGGTCTAGAATCTCCAGGTTGTGTTTCATCAAGCCTGTCTCACCTTCCAGCCTCGCCAATTGCCAGGCGGCAAAGGCGGTATCCACGGCCTCGGTGAACTGGCCATTTTTGTCGTAGGCGGTGGCAAGCGTGGTCATGAATTCCGCTTCCCGATAGCCGGTCAATTCGCAGGCCCGGTGGGCGATTTCCACCGCCCTGGCCGTTTCACCTTTCTCTTCCAGGCACAGTACCGAGGCGAGGGAATTCAATGTGTACGGCGCATCGGGCTGGATTTGCAAGGCTGCCAGAAATTCCTGGACGGCGTACGCCGGCTGGCCTGCATTGTCCCACGTCTCGGCCAGCACGCAATGGATGTCCGCATCGGCGGGATTCAATTTGATCGCTTGTGCCGCATTTGAAAAGGCATGGTCAAAATCGTGTGTTCTCAGGCAATCTATGGCGCGGGTGCGGTAAACTTCGAAGTTACCAAAGCCCATCCAGAACGCATGAATGGTCACCATGGTCCAGACCAGGACCGCTGTCCACAATCCGGCCTCTACCCGGCGGCCCTTTTGCGCCAGCCACGTCCAGCCTTCGCCGATCAATCCGCAAAATGGAATCAGCGCCGGCAAGGCATAAAAAGCCTTCACATGCGCCAGCCAGGGCCCGCGCAGGGTCAGATAGAAAATTCCGGCCCCAAAAATCAAGGGGGTTCCCGCCATGATCAGCGACCACGCATCCAACCGGTGAAATAACAACCGGTATAGGCACCTGAAAAATCCCGCAACGGCCAACAACGTCAACGGCAAGGCCAGCAAACCGCCAACCGTCATCCAATCATAATACCACGGCGGGCGGAAGACCTGGTCGCTGGCGCCGCTGGTCAGGCCATCGGCCCACCAGGTCGAGTACATGCCATCCGCAAAACTGTTGAGCGCGCTATACAAGGGCGAAAACAGGCTCTGGCCGAAATGCAGGTAGTAACCCGCCGAACGGTAACCGGGCTGCTGCCACCAGGCGGATGCATCCGAGTTCTGGCTGTTAGGCAGCGGCAAGGCGCCGATCTGGTGCCACACCCGCAGATAATGCCAGCCGCATGCCAGCAAACACGCCGCCAGCGCAAGGCCCGGCCCGGAAAAAACTTTTCGCAAAGAAAATTTCCCCGGGACAAAAATTTCCATGCCCATCGCCGCCAGGAAAACCGGCACCGCGAGGATGGAATTCAACTTGGTCAGCACCGCCGCGCCCAGGGCGAGGCCGAGGCCGGCTGCAAATCCGGCCGCGTGACTGCTGTTTTCCCGCCAGCGCAGGTAAAAATACAGGGCTGCGGATACCAACAAGCCGGCCAGCGGATCATTCGTCACGTACAACGAAAGATAGAGGTTCGGTGGCAGGAACGCGGCGATCAGCAACCCGGCGGCCTGAACGGAAAAATTGCGGGGAAACAAGCGGCGGAGACACAACAACGCCAGAACGCATTGCGCCAGGCCGATGACGCCATTGACCGCGTGCAACGGCGTAAAGGCTGCCGGAGTGGTGGTATCCAGACCGAGTGCGCCCAGCCACAGCGCGCAAACCATATAGTACAGCGGCGGTTGGTGCATCTCCCAGCCGTCATTGGGCAACGGCAGGGCATGGTGTTGCAGGATAAATTGGATGTAGCGGTCATGTTCTCCCGAGTCGAATCCCGTCGTCGGCGACAGCACGGCGATATTGTTCAGCCAAAGCACGGCGCGCACGCTCACGACCAGCGCCAGCAGCAGCCACAGGTATTTTTCCGGACGGGCCCGTGCGGCCGGCCAATGTTTGGCCGCCAGCATCACTGATAAAAGCGCCGCGATCACGGCCAATCCAAGCGGCATCCAGATGCGCCGGAAGGCAGCACCAATATGGTTGCCGTTCTCCAACGGAGTCCAGCCTCTCAACGGCAGCGGCGCTCCGGCCAGCCGCGCCGGCAGCCAGTGCGACCCCGTTGACGTGGAAATCCATGAGGCATCCGTCCCCAACGCAAAACTCCCGGCCTTCAACCGCAACCAGAGTGCCGGCGGTCCGAACGTATTCGTGACCGCCACCACGATTTCGTTCGTTCCCGCGCGCAATTGCCCGCCCAAAATCGCAATCCGGTCCGATTTCCAATGTTGCGGGTCGCCGGTCAGGGAAATTTCCTGCCCGTTGACGCTGACCGCCGCGGATTTGAACGCCCGCATTTCCAGCCGGACTTCACCGGAGGTTGCGTCCCAGGCGAAGTCTTTTTTGAAGACCGTGATCGCGGTGACCGCCGGATGGGCGCGGATGTTCACCGGCATGTCATCCAGAATCCATTCCGCGCCTTCACGCGTTGTCAGGAAGGCCGTGGAATCGCTGCGTTCGCAAAGATACCAGATACCCCCTGCCGCCAGCAGGCAGCCGGCGAGAAGCATGAACAATAACCAGTGGCGACGCATTCTTGAGAAGCATGAAGAATGAACCGCGAAGAATCAACCGGCTTCGTGCGCGGCTGTTGGAGAATCATCCTCATGGCCATCTTTTGCTCATAGCTCAAAAAGTGAGGAAGACGATGAGCACGAGAATGAGAATGATTTCTTCTTTCTCTGTATTCAGGCAAAATCCCGGATCGATGCGCGTGTTATTCGACGTCATACTTGAGGACGAAAACCTGCTCGTCGTCCAAAAACCGTCTGATCTGGTCTGTCATCCGACGAAGGGCGACGAATTTTCCAGCCTCATCAGCCGCGCGCGGATTTATCTCAAGGCCGATTCCGGGCCGCGGCTCGTGAACCGGCTGGACCGCGAAACTTCCGGGCTGGTGGTCATCGCCAAAAATACCGAAACCGCCCGTGAGCTGGGAAAAATCTGGGAAACCCGCACCGTGCATAAGGAATATCTCGCCATCGTCCATGGTCACGTCGCTGCGGAACATGAAATCATTGATGCGCCGCTCGGCAAGGACGAGGCCAGCCGGGTGGCCATCAAGGATTGTGTGCGGGCCGACGGTGCGGCGGCGCAGACGGAATTTTTTCGGGAGAAATTTTTTTCGTGTGACGGCACTGATTTTTCGCTTCTGCGTGTCCTGCCGCGCAGCGGGCGCAAGCATCAGATCCGCATCCACCTCGCGCATCGCGGCCATCCCATCGTGGGCGATAAACTATACGGCGGCGACGAGGACTTGTATCTCGCGCTCGTCGAGAGCCGGCTGACGGAGGAACAGCGCGCGAAATTGATTCTACCCAATCACGCGCTGCACGCGGGAAAACTGCGGTTTGAATGGCGCGGACGGGAATGGAGTTTCTCCTGTCCGCCCGAAAAATGGTTCACGGATTTTATGGAGCAGGTCTGTTAAGGAAAACGTAACGATTCGTGGGTGATGCATTCCCCCTCATCCTGACCTTCTCCCACCGGGAGAAGGAACAGCCGCTGCCCGCTTTCGGTTTCATTGGGGCATACAAGCAGCTTGCCGCTATCGGTATGCCTTGCAGCTGGGAGCATTTCTCCCTCTCCCAGCGGGCTTGTCATTACCCACATCTTTTTACCTTGCGAGCTGGACAATTTGTCCGGTGAAATGTAAAATTCACTTACCCGCATTGCAAGGCATCAATGCGGGTAAGTGCTTTTTTATTAAAAATAATTGTAATTCATGGGCTGGAAGTTTTCTGGCTATGCGAAGTTTGAACCAGGCCAGCCGGTTGTTTGAATCGGTTACAGTCATTCCGACAAAAACAGCGAAGAACCTGAGTTTATTTAAAAAGCACATGAAGATGTGGGTAATGATAAGCCCAGCGGGAGAGGGCCGGGGTGAGGGAGAACATTCCGCCGACCGGCTACAACAAATTATTTTTGCCGCAGCGTCACCGGCTTGTAGCCGCCCCGCGACTTGAAGTATAGCAGCAGCGCGAGGTAGCACGCGAAGGTGAAGGCGGGAAACATCGCCATTTTCCCGAGCGCGGTGAACTGGCCGGCGGTCGTGGCGGACTTTAGTTCAGCCAGCGATTTATCGTCGGTCACGGCGGCGCTTTTCACGGGATCAATCGCCTCATAGGCGCCGAGCAGATAGGTGTGTTGCACTTTCACCTGTTCGTAGAGCGCGGAGTCCGTCGCCCGCAACTGCTGCGTCGTGGAGGTTTCCTGCATGTATCCGAGGAACGGTGCGCCCAAAATGCCGACCGCGAGCATGCCGATGCCGCCCATCGCGTTCAAGGTCAGTGCGCCGCCCTTCGGACATTGTTCGCTCGTGAGACCAAGGGTGGTCGGCCAGAAAAAAGTGATGCCAATGCCGAAAAGAGTGGCTGCGGCAAAAATGACTGCCGGACCGGAATGTGCCGTCTGCGAGAGTGCGAGGATTCCCAAGCCCGCCAGTGCGGAACACGTCAGTAACAAACCGACGGGCGAAAATTTATGGATGAGCGGTCCGGCGCAGAACCGTAGCACGAGCATGATGGCGGAAGTATAGACCAACACCCACGCAGGATTGTAGCCGGCAGCTTTCATCGGGCCTTCCATGAGGGAGGTGATCCAGCCATTGGTGCCAAGCTCCGTAGTGGCCTGCGGCATCATGATGATGATCAAAAATGCGAGCAGGAAACGGCCGAAGGATTTGGTGAGCACCGCAAAAATGACGACGACCGCGGCGGTCAGCCCCCAGACCACGGCGTTGCTCCAGCCGAAGACCTGGCCAAGCTGTGCGAAAACCAGCCCAAATCCGACGAGCGCGCCGAATACGCCGAGTTCCTTCAGCATCTGCACATAACCGACGCCGGCCTGTTCGCGTTCGCTTTTCGGAAATTGTTTGCCGATGAGGATGAGGAAGAAAATGACCGCGGGAATCAATATCAACCCAAGGTTGATGCGCCAATCGGGGTTATTTGCCAGTGCGATGGTGCAGAGGCCGCCGATGACCAGGCCGCCCGGCCAGCCGGCATGCAGACGATTGAGCCACTTGGTCTTGTCGTTGCTGAACATCGTCGAGATGATGGGATTGGCGTAGGCTTCCACGCTGCCGTTGCCGAGGCCAAGGATGATGCTGCCCCAGTAGAGCAGTTGATGGCCGTGATTTTGGGCGGCCACCAGCGCATCGCCGGTCACGCCTTGGATGGCCTGGTAGGCCATCACCGCCATGGCCATGTAAACCAGATAGCTGACGAAGGAGAAAACCATCGCGACCTTGTAGCCGATGCGGTCGATGAACAGGCTGAACACGATGATGCTCACGCCGAACGGCCAAATGCCCGCGCCCTGGAGTTCGCCGACCGCGACCTTGTCGAGCGCGAAGTCCGAGGCGAACTGCCCGCCGCACAGAATCATGCGGCTGATGAACGCATAGCTGGTGGTGATGATGGCGATAAAACAGCCCCAAAAAAAGATTTTGTCCGGTTTGGTGTTCATGGAAACACGCCATGCTCCAAACTCGGGCATCGCAGGTCAACGGAAAATTTGGCGGGAACCCGGATAATCGTGGCGCATCCAAAAAATCTTACGTGAATTTTTCGGGCAACACGTTAAGTTCTTCCCGGCATGGAGCATAGCCTCGTCACCGATATCGCCATCTGCATCATTGCGGCATGGGTCGTGGCGGTGGCGTCGCAAGTCGCGAAACAGCCGCTGCTGCTCGCGTACCTCGTCGCGGGTTTTGCCGTCGGTCCAAACGGATTCAAGTGGGTCACCAACGCGCAGGACATCCAGACCATTTCCGAGATCGGCCTGTCGCTGCTGCTGTTCATGATCGGGCTGGAGATTGATTTGAAGAACATGTTGAGCGCGGGACGCGTCATCACGCTCACGGCCGGTGCGCAAATCCTGGGCTGCGTGCTGCTGGGCTGGCTGATTTTCGCGTTTCTTGGCCCGGCGCAAAACCATCTGGAGGCGCTTTACCTCGCCGTCGCGGCGGCGATGAGTTCCACGGTCATCATCGTCAAGATTCTTTACGACAAGCGGGAATTGGAAACGCTGGCGGGCCGGGTGACGCTGGGCGTGCTCGTCTTGCAGGACGTGGCGACGATTTTGTTTCTGGCCGTGCAGCCGAACCTGAAACATCCCGCCGCGGGCGTCATGTTAAAGGCGATCGGCAACGTGATCTTGCTGGTGCTGGTCGCGTATATGGCGAGCCGTTTTGTGCTGCCGAAGGTTTTTAAATTCATTGCGCGGCTGCCGGAACTGGTCCTGGTCGGCGCGCTGGCGTGGTGTTTTGCGATGGCGGGCTTTGCGGACTGGCTGAAGCTCTCGACGGCGATGGGCGCGCTCATCGCGGGCGTGATGTTGAGCACGTTTCCCTACACGCTGGATGTCGCCGCCAAGGTGACCAGCCTGCGCGATTTTTTTGTGACGTTGTTTTTCGTCGGTCTCGGCATGCTGATCCCCATGCCGACGGTGGCGGTGATCTTTTGGACGGTGTTTGTCTGCCTGGTGCTCATCGTCACGCGGTTGTTCACGGTGTTTCCCGTTTTGTATTCGATGAAACAGGGCTGTCGCGTGAGCCTGCTCTCGGCGGTCAACCTCTGCCAGATGAGCGAATTGTCGCTCGTGCTCCTCGCGCTCGGCAAAACCGCCGGGGACGTTTCATCCAATGTCATCGGCATCTGCGCGTTTGCCTTTGCGTTCCTGGCCATCGGCTCGACCTACGCGATCATCGCCAACGACGCCTTGTTCCGCCGGATCACGCCGCTGTTCAAAAAACTGGAGCTGCACGACCTCGACCACACGGCGTTTCTGACCAAGGCCGAGGCGAGTCGGAGGCGGATCTGTCTGCTCGGATTTTCGTGGACGGCGAGTTCGCTGCTGGCGGAGATCGAACGCAACCGTCCGGAATTGCTGCCCGAGCTTTGCGTCATCGATTTCAACCCGGTCGTCCATGAAAAATTGAAGGCCCGGAATATTTTCGCCGTCTATGGCGACATCACCGCGCGCGATGTGCTGCACCACGCCGGCGCCTCGCATGCCGAGGTCATTATCTGTTCGCTCCCGAACATGGTTTTGAAGGGCGCGAACAACCTGAAAATCCTCCGCCAGCTCCGCGAGCTGAATCCGCACGCGCAAATCATCGTCCACGCCGAGCTGCTGTCCGATGTGCCTGCGCTTTACGCGGCCGGGGCGAATTTTGTGACCGCGCCGCGCCTGCTCGAAGCCGCCGACCTGCTGGCCGCGTTGAAATCGGCCGAGGAAAACGTCCTCGATGCCAGGCGCCGTGACCAGGAAATGGTGCTTCAGGAGCGCAACGAAGTGATTCCATGATTTTTTAATGAAAACCATCCCCCTTAAATCCGCTCTTGCCGTTTCCATCCGGGCCGCCCGCGCCGCCGGGAAGGTCATGCATGACAACTGGCACAAACCCAAACGCGTAAACTCCGCCGAAAAGCACGACGTCAAACTCGAACTCGACGTCCAGTGCCAGGCGCTGATCGAAAAGATCCTCGCCCGGAGTTTTCCGCAGGTGCCGGTCTTGGGCGAGGAAGGCAGCACCGGCGATACCACGGCGGAGTGGCGCTGGGTCATCGACCCGATTGATGGCACGGTGAATTACTTTTTCGGCCTGCCGCACGCCGCCGTTTCCATCGCACTCCAACATCGCGGGGAATCCGTGGTCGGCGTCATTTACGACCCGTTCACCGACGAGATTTGGACAACGACCAAGGGCCAGCCGACGCGTTTGAACGGGCGGGTGGTCCGGGTCAGCAACCGCGCGCGGTTGGATGAGGCGATCATCGCGATGGGCTTCTCCAAAAATCCGGAGAACCTGCGCAAGAGCATGCCGCATGTGGACCGGCTGGCGCGGCGCGTGAAAAAGATCCGCATCATGGGCAGCGCCGCGCTGGAGCTTGTCTACGTCGCCAGCGGGCGGCTGGACGCCTATATCGAACGCACGATCAACCTGTGGGATGTGGCCGCCGGCAGTTTGCTGGTGGAGAATGCGGGCGGGGAATTTTACTGGCTGCCCGCGCCGGAGGGCAAGATGCGCATGTGCGCGGACAATGGGAAATTGAGGAAAAAACTCAAGATCGGCAGCCTGCTGAAATGAAATTCAACCCGGGAATTTCACGGAAATTTCAATGATGCAAGGTTCGCGGCGGGAATACTGGAAAGGTCGTCCTGATAGAAGTACCAGAGGCGGGTGGAGGTGCTGTAGGTGGTAATTTCATACATGGTTTCCACCTTGGTCCAGTGAACCGAACCGTCACACGACAGATAATTACCGCCATCGGAATGGGCGGTGCCGTGCCGCTGGTGAGGAACCACACCCTCGTTCCACAATCCGGTGGATGAGTCGTAATAGATGTCTTCTGCAGCCAGCGTCCAGGAGGCCTTGGCGTTGCCCAGTTTCACCGGGCTCAAGGAATGAAAGGATCCCTGCGCATTGAGCCAGTTGGTCACGCCGACGCCGCCCAGATACTGATAGCCAACCTGCCATTGCACCGAGGGGTTGCCGCCCACGCTGGGATTGTAGTACGGCACTCCTTGCGGGTAATTTGGTGGATCCGGTGAAACTTCGGGGCACACCCAAATGGATTTCGAATTTGTCTGGCTCGCGTCCAGATTCACTTCCTTGGAGGACGCAATTTCGTTCGTATTCAGTGTGTGCAGGTTGAAATTATTGGCCGAGGGCCGGGGTCCGAAAAGCTTGTCGTTGTTGTCGCCGGCATAAACGGTCAACCCGATGCCGAGCTGTTTCAAGTTGCTCATGCATTGGATGCGTTTGGCGCGCTCCTTGGCGCTGGCGAGCGCGGGCAAAAGCATGGCCGCCAGAATCGCTATGATGGCGATGACCACAAGCAATTCGATCAAGGTGAATGCCCGCGCAATGCGGCAACGGGACGGGACGGGGCTGATGTCCGCAAGGTTCATGGGTTCAAGGGTTGCTTTAACCTAAATTTAATGGGATGAGTTGGGTATAGAACATTCGTTCAGTTTCCCCACCCCTCTTTCGAGGGGGTGGGCAGTTTATTGCAACTTGTATATCGGCGGTTTTTTTTGAGAATAAATTCATATGCAGAACAAAACCTTGCTCGCGTTCCTGGACGACGTTTATGAAGACCTCGAATTGTGGTATCCGAAACTGCGGCTGGAAGAAGCCGGTTACCATCTCAAATGCGCCGCGCCGGAAATAAAAACCTATGCCGGCAAACACGGTTATCCCGCGCAATCCGATCTGCTGCTGGCGGACGCCGCGAGCAAGGATTTTTGCGGTTTGCTCGTGCCCGGCGGTTTCATGCCCGACAAGCTGCGGCGCGATGCCAGGGTGCTTTCGCTCACGCGCGAGTTTTTCGAACAAGGCAAACTCGTCGCCTTCATCTGCCACGGCGGGTGGATTCCGATCTCGGCGAAAATCTTGAAGGGGCGGCGGGCCACCGGTTCGCTGGGCATCAAGGACGATCTGGAAAACGCCGGCGCCATTTGGGTCAACGAGCCCGTGGTAGTGGACGGCAACCTCGTCTCCAGCCGGACACCGAAAGATTGCGCACCGTTTGGGGCGGCGATGGTGAAATTTTTGGATGCTAATGTACGGTGAACGATCTGGGGAAATTTCTGGTCGTCGCCGGTCTTGTCATTGCTGCCGTCGGTGCGTTGTTGTGGTCGGGCTTCGGCAAGGGCTGGCTCGGCAAGCTGCCCGGCGACATCAATTATTCCCGCGACAACGTCAGCTTTCATTTTCCCATCGTCACGTGCCTGCTGGTGAGCGTGGTTTTGAGCCTGCTGGTATGGGTGTTCCGCCGCTGAATCGTTTTCGGCGGTAGTGGGTCAATTTGGTAGGGACGGCGCGCTGCGCCGTCCGCGCCCGTATAGCGGGCGCAATCCCGCATGCGGGATGGTAAAACCGCGTTTTTTACATCCCTTCCGGCGGCTTTACCGCCGGGGACAGCGCAGCGCGCCGTCCCTACCAACCAAACTGCCCCATTACCTTTTCGCATTGAATTTTCCGGCGTACCGCTTAAAATTTAACCATGCAAAACGTGCAGGACTCGCAGCAGCTCGCCCAATACATCCCGATTTTATTTTTGCTTGCCGCCGCCGTCGGTTTCGCGGGCGGCACGCTGCTGATCTCCGTCCTGCTTGGCAAGTTCGCCAAGTCCAGCAAGGCCAAGGACGCCGCCTACGAGTGCGGCAAGGATCCCATCGGCGAAGGCAGCTCGCGGTTCTCGGTGAAATTCTACCTCGTCGCGATGCTGTTCATCCTGTTTGATATCGAAGTGGTGTTCATGTATCCGTGGGCCGTGGTTTATCGCGATATGCTGGCCGAACACGCCACGCGCAATATGATTTTCGCTTCCATGGTCTCGTTCCTTGGCATCTTGTTTTTGGGTTACATCTATGCCATCAAGAAGGACGCGCTCAACTGGCGCGAATGATTTTTTTAGAAGCAAAAACGCCGGAGTGAATTTCACTCCGGCGTTTTTTTGTTTTGCTGCATGGGTACTATTTCCGGTTGTAGAAGAGCAATGCGTTCCCCCTCATCCTGACCTTCTCCCTTGGGGAGAAGGAACAGCAGTTGGACATTCTTTTCTATCCGATGATCTCTCGAGCCGCTGACCGCGTACAATTCGCCAAGACGCTGGGAGCGTTTCTCCCTCTCCCAGCGGGAGAGGGCAGCGGTGAGGGAGAACGCTCCGCGAAATTTTATTTGCTCGCCAACGAAGCGCTGACGATTCCCTGGGCCTCGACGATGATGGTGTCGAGGTGCGCCGCGCCTTTGAAACTTTCCGCGTAAACTTTGTAGATGTTTTCCGTGCCGGATGGACGCGCCGCAAACCAGCCATTGGCCGTGCAGACTTTCAAGCCGCCGATGTCCGCGTTGTTGCCGGGCGCGCGCGTTAGCTTTTGCGTGATGGTGTCGCCGGCCAGGGTTTTGGCTGTCACGGCTTCGGGCGTCAGTTTTTTGAAAGCCGCCTTTTGTTCCGGTGTGGCGGCGGCATCGACGCGTTTGTAGCTCGGTGCGCCAAACTTTGACGTGAGTTCCGCGTAATGCTGGCCGGGGTCCTTGCCGGTCGTCGCGCAGATTTCCGCCGCGAGCAATCCAAGTATCAGGCCATCCTTGTCCGTGGTCCAGACATTGCCGTCGCGGCGCAGGAAACTGGCACCGGCGCTTTCCTCGCCGCCGAAGCAGACCGAGCCATCGGCGAGGCCGGGGGCGAACCATTTGAAGCCGACCGGCACTTCCATGAGCTTGCGGCCAAGCGCGGCGACCACGCGGTCAATGATGCTGCTGCTGACGAGGGTCTTGCCGATGGCCGCATTTTTGTTCCATTGCGGCCGGTGCGTGAGCAAATAATTGATCGCGACGGCGAGAAAATGGTTTGGATTCAGCAGTCCGGCGGAGGGCGTAACGATGCCGTGGCGGTCGGCATCGGGATCATTGCCGAATGCGACGGTGAATTTATCCTTCAAGCTTACGAGGCTCTCCATCGCATAGGGGCTGGAGCAATCCATGCGGATTTTGCCGTCGTGGTCGACCGTCATGAAGCCGAATTGCGGATCGAACTTGGGGTTCACCACCGTGAGGTCGAGGCCGTAACGTTCCTTGACCGGCTGCCAGTATTGCAAGGCCGCGCCGCCAAGCGGATCGATGCCAATGCGTACGCCGGCGGATTTGATCGCCGCCATGTCAATCACCTCGCCGAGCGTGGCGACGTAGGGCATGATGAAATCGTACAAGTGCGTATTGGGCGCCTTCAACGCAGTTTCGTAGGCGAGGCGTTTCACTTCCTGGTTGCCGCCGCGCAGGATTTCATTCGCGCGATTTTGCACCCAATTTGTGATGTCCGTGTCCGCCGGGCCGCCGTTCGGTGGATTGTATTTGAAGCCGCCGTCCGACGGCGGATTGTGCGAGGGCGTGATGACGATGCCGTCGGCAAGGCCGTCCTTGCGGCCGCGATTATAAGTCAGGATGGCATGCGAAATGGAAGGCGTGGGCGTGAAGCCGTCGTTGGCCTGGAGAAACGTCTCGACGCCGTTGGCCGCGAGTACTTCCAGCGCGGTCCGTTGCGCGGGCGCGGAAGCGGCGTGCGGATCCTTGCCGATGAAGAGGGGACCGGTAAAATTTTTATTTTTACGAAATTCGCAGATTGCCTGCGTAGTGGCGAGGATGTGCGCCTCGGTAAAAGTTCCGTTGAACGGCGTGCCGCGATGACCGCTGGTGCCGAAGCTCACGAGCTGGTTCGGGTCGGCAAGGTCGGGCTTTTTCTCGTAGTAGTCGCGTTCGAGCTTGGCAACATCAATCAAAAGATTGGCGGGGGCGGGTTTGCCGGCGAGCGGATTGAGACTCATAAAAATTACTGGTGAAACTTTGCCGCAAATTTCGGGACGGGGCAAGCCGCTACACAATGCCTACTCGTTAAGAATATTGTTTCTCAATAAATTTGCGCATCTGTTATCAGGTAAGGCGGCCTCCTGCTGGTATAGCATCAATAACATTCCACCACCAAATTAACAGCCTTCTTGAGATCAGCCAGGCATTCCTCTTTGGTCTCGCCCTGTCCGTTCGCACCAGGAACTTCCAGGCATGTCGCCCAAAAGCCGCCTTCATCCGGCTCGCCGTGATGCACGATGGCTGTAAGCTTTTTCACAATTCGACTTTAATTGCAACGGCTCTTAAAGCAAACCAGTTTTTATGAGTGCAATTTTTCGAGGTTCCGTGGCGTTCTTCAGTGACTATTCGATTTTCCACTGTCTTCCTTTTTCGGTTAGCTGCCACATTCCTCGCCCTGATTCCTCGGGTAATTTAATCAGGCCTAGTTTACGCGCAGTGTTCCTTGCGAATTGAACATTTTTTTTCCATCTAGGGACATCATCGCCGACGCATTCAGCATAATGTCCGTTTTGGAATAGGTCTTTGTATTCTTCGAATAAAGTTTCCTCCACATCTGTTTTTGCCATGGCTCCGCCATTCTTCTTAAGTAATGCAATAATACGATTCATCAATTCAGGTTCTCCAACGCGCGTTTTCGGTTTCGATCGGGACACTTTCCCGAACCCACCGAGCGTCGTAGTTATGGTTCGCACGGTTTCGCTATTTGCATGCGTGTGGGTAACCGCCCAATCCGTAAGTATTATGGAACAGCATTGCGACGCTTCGATGCCTTCATGATCTGCATACCTAGTTATTTGCTCATAGGTCGAATCAGCGAGGACCAATTTCAGTGTTTTCATAAAGCAAAACACTGACATAGACGCGTCTATATGTCAAGACACGTCTAAGACATGTCTTGTATTTTATGGCATTTGGCTGAAAATCACGCCATCGCGCGGGCGATGGAATTCCATCAGGCGTCGTGCAATTCGGTGAGCTGGGCGGAGAATTCGCCGCCGGCGGTTTTCACCATGAACTTGCCACGTACGACAACTTCCACGGCGTTGAGGCATAAAGTGCTGCCGACATTTTGTCGGCAGTTTTTCTTTTTGTCCCTGCCGACTATAAGTCGGCAGCACTATGCCTGCGTGCGAAAATATTTTCCGTTTGTCTGTAAGAAAGCGGGTGCTGCGGTCACTATTTAATCAAAATAGCGAAGGCATGACGTCTGAAGAGCAGGAAAAACTGTTTCGCCGCTGGCTGGCCGACCACGCCGGATTGATGTGGAAGGTGGTCCACGCCTTCACCGGCACGCCGGAGGACCAGCAAGATTTGTTGCAGGAGATTTCCCTGCAACTATGGTCATCCCTGCCGTCGTTCCGGGGCGAGGCGAAGGAAAGCACGTGGATCTACCGCGTGGCCTTCAACACCGCGCTGGTCTGGAAACGCGATGAAAAGCGGCGGCACGCGAAACACGAGGCCTTTTTGCATTTGAACGTCGCGCCGGAAAACCCTTCCGGTCCGTCACCGGATGAAGAGCTGGTCAAACAACTTTACGCGGCCATCCGGCAGTTGCCCAAACTGGATGCCTCGCTGGCGCTGATGCATCTGGATGGCCTGGGTTACCGCGAGATGAGCGAAGTGCTGGGCATTTCTGAAAGCAATGTCGGGGTGAAGCTGAACCGCATCCGCAAACAACTGGCCGATTCACTGAAAGGAGGCGCCCATGAACTTTGAAGATCTGCAAAAATCGTGGCAGGCCCAGGACGCCGGCCGGAAGATCACCATGGACGCGGATTTCCTGATGAAGGAGGTGCGCCGTGATCAGCGCCGTTTCCGCCGGATGATTTTCTGGCGCGACGTGCGCGAGGTCGGGGTGGCGGCGGTGCTGGTTCCCTTTTTTATCAACATCGGCCGGCATGACCATGCGTGGCCGGCGTACGTCATCGCTTTCGCATGTTTCATGGTCGGCAGTTATATCTTGATCGATCGGTGGCGGCACAAGCGCAGCCTGCCGAGCACGCACGACTCATTGAAAAATTGCGCTGCTGCCTCGTTGACGGATGTCACGCATCAGATCTGGCTGCTGAAAAATATTCTCTGGTGGTACCTCCTGCCGTTCGCTGTGCCGATGCTGATCTGGATGGTTTGGATGTTCTGGCAGATGCCGCCGCCGGGGGCGGAAAACATCTTCAGCCTTATCTTTAGCATGGTGTTCAAAACTTTTGGCGTGTTGTTCTCTTTGGGTTTCACCGCGGCCGTGAACGGGTTTCTTTATTGGTTGAACCAGTTCGCAGTAAAAAAACGATTGGAACCGCGCCGGCAGGAATTGGAAAAATTGTTGAAAGAAATCGATCCCGAACAACCGATAATGCCTATGAAAACAAAGAAACCGCTCGGCCCGCTTTTGCTGGTTTTGGCCTTCATGGCCATGACTGCCCTGGCGTCACCGTTCACAAAAGACAAACCGGCCACGAAGCTCTCGGACATCGTTCCGCAGTATGGTATCCCCGCCATTGCGGTGGTGGTGACCAAGGACGGGCAGATTTGCGACCGCTTTGCCGCGGGGGTGCGCAAGTGGGGCGACTCCACGCCGGTGACCACCAATGACCAGTTCCACATCGGCTCCTGCACCAAATCCATGACCGCCACGCTCGCGGGCATCCTGATCGATGAAGGCAAGTTGCGTTGGGACACGACGATCGGTGAAGTTTTTCCCGAGTTGAAGGGCAAAATGGACAAGCAGTATGAAACAGTGACGCTGGAACAATTGCTGCATCACGAGGGCGGGGTTCCCAGCGAACCACCGTCCGCCGCGTGGAAACGCGCGTGGAAGGAAATCGGGACGCCGCGGGAGCAGCGTTATGAATTCATCCAGGCCGTCCTCGCGCAGCCGCCGGCCGCTCCGCCGGGGACCAGGATCGTTTATTCCAATCAAGGCTATGCCATTGTTGGCGCGATGATTGAAAAGATCACCGACCGTGATTATGAGACGTTGATCACCGAGAAGCTTTTCAAGCCGTTGTACATGGACACCGCCGGTTTCGGGCCGCCCGGCACCAAGGGGCAGGTTGACCAGCCGTGGGGTCACATCCGCAAACTGGGCATGACCATTCCAGTGCAGGTGGACAATCCGCCGGCGATCGCCCCGGCCGGCCGGGTGCATGCCTCGATGGATGATCTGGCGCGATATGCCATGCTCCATTTGCAAACCGGCACGAACGCGCTGCTCAAACCCGAAACGCTTGCCCGGTTGCATAAATCGGTCATCGACCCCGAAGATCCGCTCGGCAACTACGCCTGCGGTTGGGTGCATTTGAAACGCGGCTGGGCCGGCGGCGATGCCCTGTGGCACAATGGTTCAAACACGATGTGGTACATGGTTATGTGGCTGGCGCCGGAAAAGAATTTCTCCGTCATCGTCGGCACCAACATCGCCGGCGACGATGCGGAGCAGGCCTGCGATGACGCCGCGGTGATCATGATCCATAAATGGCTGGCCAAATAAATTTACGGCGACAATTTTTCGCGGTGCGGCAGATGGTCGCGGTTCCAGCGGACCAAGGCTGCGTCACTGGTGTCGGCAAACAAGAATTGGAGCGTCGGCGACTCGACGTGGCCGTCGCAAAAAACGACATTGGCGCGGCCTTGGTGGCGGGCAATAACTCTCTGAGCATTGCCCGGCAAAAAATTTGAATAATGGGTCCGCCAAAACCACAACGAACCATCGCCGATGTCGTTGTTGTGACCGTAAAGTCCATCTGCGATTGCCATCATGTCGCTTGGCGCGATGACTGCGGATTCATGGACGGGCGGAGCAGGAGGGTGCCCGGCGTTCCAGATAAATTGGCCGCCAAGCCCAAGCGAATTTGTGTCCTGATTATCGCTCATGCCATACCAGTTGTAACCGTAACTCAAAAATGAGGCGGTCATTTGTCCGTTTGTCGGCATATTGTCAGGGGTGAAGGCCGAAGGACATTTCCACACCCCCGCGCCGGACCATTTCGAAAATAAAACATGGTTTGTTGAATTTCCCGGCGCTGAAAGTTCTGTTTTTTGCAATGCCGACATCCAGTCCGACATATGTTCGGGATATTTGCCCCTGTCTTCAGAAATATTCACATACAACGGATAGACACTGTTGTCCGCAACGAATGCCTGCAAACCGATGCCGAGCTGCCGCACATTGTTGACGCATTGGATTCGCAACGCTTTCCCTTTGGCTAGTGAAACGGCTGAAAGCAACAACGCTACCAAAATTCCAATGATGGCGATGACGACCAGAAGTTCCATCATCGAAAATGCCGAATTTCCTCCTAGTCGTTGAAATTTCATTTCAAGCCATCGCGCGGGCGATGCGGTTCCATCACGGGTCGTACAGTTTGACATCATAATCCCGGTTCGCTTCGCGAGCCATGCCAGTAGCGCAGGATTTCAACAACATTTTCGGTTTCGCGGAAACGGTAGAAAACAAGATAAGGATGCGAGGCCAGTTTGCGCACTCCGGGGCGTTTCGGATAGAGCGACCCGACCAGAGGAAAATTTATAAGAATGGTGACACGGTCGATCAAGGCGTTGCCCATGCGCACGGCGGCTTCGGGATTGTCTACCGCAATAAAACGAACCGCCGCTTCCAAGTCTGCGATGGCCTGCGGCGAGAAGATTATTTCACAGCCCATGAGCCGACGCGTTGGCGGACTTCGTCCATCGAAATTCCTTTGCCCGCATCAACATCACGGATGGCTTCATCCAACGAACGCAACAGGCGTTGTTCCTCTTGTACCGTCAATTCCGGTTCGGTCTGGGAATTCAGCCAGTATTGCAGCGCTTTGCGCTCATCGCTTGGCAGGTGCGAAACCGCATCTTGAATTTCAACCAATGAACTCATGATGGAACTATCCGTATTCTTGAAATGAAATGCAAGCGGGCAATATTGTCAGTTTTACGCCCCCGCGCGGGCGATGCTGTTCCACCAGGCACCGTGCAAATCGGTGAGCGGGGCGGAGAATTCGCCGGCAGGGCACATTATTTTGCCAAGGCTTTTTGGCGGCGGATGATGTTCGCGAGCGATCGCAGCGAATCATTCACCGTTTCAGCGTTGGGGAAAAATTTGGCCACGTCCGGTTCCAGCACCACCACATTGGTGCCGCGCTGGTAACGCCGGGAATACTTGCCGCGCACACCGGCGGAAAAATCGTATTCCGGTTGCATTTCCTTGGCGGCGGTTTTAGCGGATGGCTTGCTCATAGTTTTTTCTTTCGCGCCGGCTGGCCGGCCGCGCGCTGATGATGCGAATATTATCGCCCCGTTCAGTATGGACGACAACCAGAATCCGACCCAAGTATGACCGGCCCAAAATAATGAAGCGGTTTTCCGTCTGTGAATGTGCCGGATCGGGAATGGTCAATGATTCGGGATCACCAAACATCGTGGTCGCTTCCTGAAAACTAACGTGATGCTTGGCCAGATTGGTTCCGGCCTTGTTCGCATCCCATTCAAACGTCAGCATGCGGGGAGTTCAACTGAACTGCGCCATTGGCGCAAACAAAAAACGGCCTCCGTTTTCGGAAGCCGTCTTGTTTAAAAACTTAGTCCATCGCGCGGGCGATGCTGTTCCACCAGGCGTCGTGCAGTTCGGTGAGCGGGGCGGAGAATTCACCGCCGGCGGTTTTCACCGTGAGTTGGGCGCCGCCGACTTTGCCGATCTGAACGGCGGGCACGCCCATGAGCCTGGCGCGTTCGACGACTTTTACGACGTCAATCGCCTTGCAACTGATGACAATGCGCGATTGCGTTTCGCCGAAGAGCAGGGCGTCGAGGCGCGTTGGGAGGGACGGCGTGCCGCCGTCCCCATTTTTTTGATTTGGGTCAGCGACACGCTGACCCTCCCAATTGGTTAAATCAATCGTCGCACCAATCAATCGCGGGGTGTCACGCGCGATCAATTGGGAGATGCAGCTTTCGGCGAGGGCGACGGCGAGGCCGCCTTCGCTGCAATCGTGCGCGCTCTTCACGAGGCCGGATTGGATGAGGCCGATGAGCGTGGTGTGCAGCGTCCTCGCGACTTCAAGGTCGCAACGCGGCGGGGAACCGGTTTTTTTGCCGTGGATGACTTGCAGATACGCGCTGCCGCCGAGGCCGAAGATCGGGTCGGCCTGGTCCACGGCGTCGCCGAGCAGGATGATGGCGTCGCCTTCGTCCTTGAACCATTGCGTGGTGACGTGCTCGGGCTTATCGATGACGCCGACGACGGAAATTGTAGGCGTCGGGTCGATCGGACCGGCGGGGCTTTGGTTATAGAGCGAGCAATTGCCGCCGGTGACGGGCGCATTGAACGCCTTGCAACCATCGGCGAGGCCGCGCACGGATTCCTTGATCTGCCAGAACAGCTCGGGTTTGAGCGGGCTGGGCATGTTGAGATTGTCCGTGGCGCCGAGCGGGATTGCGCCGGAGCAGGCGAGATTGCGGCAGGCTTCGGCCACGGCGGCTTTCGCGCCTTCGTAGGGATCGAGGTAAACGTAACCGCCGTTGCAATCGACGGTCATGGCGATCAACTTCTCTGAAACTTTCGCGTCACCGACCTTGGCGGCGAGTTCCGC
>DATHOG010000128.1:0-4249 GCA_035485115.1 Candidatus Sulfotelmatobacter sp.
CCGCCAGTGGGCCAGTGATAAAATCGCGCCTTGAACGGATGCCGAAAACCTTGAACCAAAAGAATTAAAATTTATGTCCCTTGTCTCCCTCGTCGTCACCCTGATCGTCATCGGCGTGCTGCTCTGGCTGGTCAATACCTACATCCCGATGGACGGGAAGATCAAAAAAATTCTCAACGTCGTGGTCGTGATCTGCGTCGTCATCTGGCTATTGGTCGCCTTTGGCGTCATCAATCGCGCCGGCGATATCCGTGTCCCGACCGTCCATTGATTTACCCATGAAACACAATCACAACCATGACAACGCCCCCGGCCTGAAGCTGCAGCCGGTGCGTTTTGAATATACGAACCCGGCGGCCCGGGCCGTTAGTATCGCGGGAACCTTTAATCAGTGGCGGCCCGAGGCCAAGACGCTGCATTCCTCCGGCGTCGGCAACTGGTGGAAGCAAACCGAGCTCGCGCCCGGCACCTACGAATATTGTTTGATCGTGGACGGGCAATGGATGCCCGATCCGCTCGCGCGCGAATCCGTGGCCAACCCGTTCGGCGGAAGAAATTCCATCTTGAAAGTCGCCGCTTCACCCGCCGCCGCCCAGCTTGCCGATGCGGAAAATCTGCCGTTAAAAAAAGCCTCCAAATAAAAACATTTATGCATAAACCAACTGAAACCACCCACAACGATGCCGGAACCCTGGCGGCGGATGCCCGCGACCTGCTCGCCGCCACCGCGGATGTCGCCGGCGAAAAAGTCGGCGAAGCCCGCAAACGTCTTTCCGCCGCGCTGGACAATGCCCGGCAGATCGCCGGCAGTGTCCGCGACCAGGCTGTTGCCGGCGCGAAGGCCGCCGACAAAACCGTGCGTGAAAATCCTTATCAAGCCATTGTCATCGGTGTGGGCGTCGGCGCGCTCGTCGGTTATCTGCTCGGTCGGCGTTGTTCCCGCGACTGAACAGGTTATGGAAACTTCCACCGCCAGTTTGCACCAGCTTGCCACGACCTCGAAACAGTTCGTGCGCCGGCTGGCCATCATCGGTGAAAACCGGCTTGAACTGCTGGCGGTGGAAGTACAGGAGGAGCGTGGGCGCATGCTCCACGCCATATTGCTGGCGCTCGGCGTGGCGGCCTTTGGCCTCCTTGCCGGCATCACCCTCACGGCGGCGCTCGCGCTGTTGTTCTGGACCTGGTCGCCGCTGGGCGTGCTTGGCCTCTTGACGGTTCTTTACGCCGCCGCCGGATTTTTTCTTTACCGGCGGCTCAACGGATTGCTGCGGGACTGGCAGTCGTTTTCCGCCTCGCTGGATCAGCTGCGCAAGGACCGTGTGTGTCTGGATGAACTGCTCCCATGAACCAGCTCGACTCGCGAAAAAAACTTTTGATCGTGGAGAGCGAACTCAATCGCGCGCATCTCGTTCGGGACTGGCAAGACATGACGGACGATGTCCACGCGCTGGCCGGACAGGCAAACACCCTCTGCTCCCTGGCGTCCGCGGCGACAAATTTGGTTTCCGGCTGGTTATCATTCCGGCGGAAAACCTCCTCCGCGCCCGCCGCTGAAAAAACTTCGTGGTTGCAAAATATATTGAAAGGTGCGCAACTGGCCGGCTCGCTTTGGTCGGAATTACGATCACCAAAAAAATAATCCATGCCCCCGCCGTTGACCATCCGCAAGGTCGCATTTCTTGGCGATTACCTGCCGCGTAAATGCGGCATCGCCACGTTCACCACCGATTTGCGCTGCGCCGTCGCGAAGGAGTTTCCCGCCCTGCAATGCCTCGTCGTGCCCGTCAACGACCTTGCCGACGGTTACGATTATCCGGCGGAGGTGCGTTTTGAGATCGCCGAGCAGGACCTGACCTCCTACCTGCGCGCGGCGGATTTCCTGAACATCACCGATGTGGATGTCGTGTGCGTGGAGCATGAGTTCGGGATTTTCGGCGGCCCGGCGGGCAGCCACGTGCTGGCGCTGTTGCGCGAGTTGAACATGCCCATCGTCACCACGCTGCACACGATCCTGCGCGAGCCGAACGAGGAACAACGCCGCGTGATGCGCGAACTCATCCGGCTCTCCACCCGGCTCGTGGTGATGAGCGAACGCGGCCTGGATTTCCTCCGCGAGATCTATCACGCGCCGGAAGCCAAGATCGACCTCATCCCGCACGGCATCCCCGACATGCCGTTCGCCGACCCGAATTATTTCAAGGATGAATTCACCGTGGCCGGCCGGCAGGTGGTGCTTACGTTCGGCCTGCTCTCGCCGAACAAGGGGATCGAATACGCGCTGCGCGCCTTGCCGGAGATCATCAAGGCATTTCCAGACGTCGTCTACATCGTGCTTGGCCAGACGCACCCGAATCTGCTGCGCCATGAGGGCGAGGCATATCGCTTGAGCCTGGAGCGGCTCGCCAAGGATTTGGGCGTGCAAAAGCACGTCGTGTTCTTCAACCGCTTCGTCGAGCTGGAGGAATTGATGCGCTTTATCGGCGCGGCGGATATTTATCTCACGCCGTATCTGACGGAATCGCAGATCACCTCCGGCACGCTGGCCTACGCCTTCGGCAACGGCAACGCCGTCGTCTCCACGCCCTACTGGCACGCGGCGGAATTACTCACGGCGGAACGCGGCAAGCTCGTGCCGTTCCGGGATGCGCCCGCCATCGCCACCGCGGTGATCGAACTGCTGCAGGACGAAACGTTGCGCCATTCGATGCGTAAGAACGCCTACAAGCTCGGCCGCGACATGATCTGGAGCCGCGTCGCGCAACTTTACGCGAATTCTTTTGAACAGGCGCGGCGCGACCATAGTTTTGTCGGACGAAAATCTTCGCCGATCAAGACGCTCGATGAATCGCCCGGCCAGCTGCCGGAGTTGAAGCTGGATCATCTCTTCCGCATGAGCGACTCGACGGGAATTTTTCAACATGCGAGTTTCACCGTACCGAATTTTTCCCAGGGCTACTGCACCGATGACAATGCCCGCGCGCTGGTGCTGACCGTCATGCTGAAAAAATTGGGCCACGACTCACCGCGGCTCTGCGCACACGGCGCGACCTACGCGGCGTTCCTCAATCACGCCTTCGACGCGAAACGCGGACGCTTCCGCAATTTCATGGGTTTCGACCGGCGCTGGCTGGAGGACGTCGGCTCGGAAGATTGCCAGGGGCACGCGCTGTGGGCGCTGGGATTGTGCGTGGCGCAGGCGGGACAGGGAAGTTATCAGATGCTCGCCGCGCAGCTCTTTGAACTCGCGCTGCCCGTGGCCGCCGAATTTTCCTCGCCACGCGCCTGGGCGTTCACGCTCATCGGCATCGATGAATACCTGCGGCGTTTCGGCGGCGACCGCCGCGCGAGCCAGATCCGCGAATCGCTCACCGCCAAGCTCACGCAGCGCTACGCCGATGCCGCCACGGACGAATGGGACTGGTTTGAAGAAGTAGTTTCGTATGCGAACGCCAAGTTGCCGCACGCAATGATTCTCAACGGCCGCTGCCTGGGCAACCCCGTGATACTGGAACTCGGACTGAAAACTTTGCGCTGGCTGGTGAAAATCCAGACCTCGGACGCCGGCTCGTTTCGTCCGGTTGGCTCAAACGGATTTTTCCCGCGCGGCGGCGAGCGCGCGATGTTTGACCAGCAACCCATCGAGGCGCAGGCCACAATTTCCGCGTGCATCGAGGCGTATCAGGCCACGGGCGACATGTCCTGGGTGGCGGAAGCGCGCCGGGCGTTCGAATGGTTCCTCGGCCGCAATGACCTCGGCCTCGCGCTTTACGATGCCGGCACCGGCGGTTGCCGTGACGGCCTGCACATGGACCGGTTAAGCCAGAACCAGGGCGCGGAATCCACGCTGGCCTTTTTGCTGTCGCTCGCGGAGATGCAGGCGTTGCAAAACACGCTTACGAGTTTCAAGGAGCCGGTCGGTGAATAGTTTGATTCGTGTTTCAAGGGTTCGCGCCTCCGCAAGGTTTTCCGTCCAGCATGGAATTAAGCGGCGGAATCAATGCTCGCTTTCCCGTTCGTGCCGACGAGACTCTAGCTATTGAATACCACCACCCTCCACGCCCAACGCATCGGGCCGACGCTCAAGCCGGATCCCTCGCGCGTCCTGTTGCGTGCGTTTCGACCCAGCAGCGACGACATCGCACGGCGGATCGTGGCGCGGGTCATGGCCCTGCCCGAGGAGACCGCCGCCGATCTGCTGGGCCGGGTGATGGACAAGTTTACGAACCGGCATTGCCGGGTTGAGGAATTT
>DATHOG010000129.1:0-14623 GCA_035485115.1 Candidatus Sulfotelmatobacter sp.
GGCATTGGTATCTACACAAGTCAGAAATGGGCCGTTTTCGGGCACTTTTTGCAGAACACTGAATTTTGTAAATGCTCGTTTTTTGGCCAAAAACCATGCAGTCCTCGAATACCCCTCGACTTGTGTAGATACCCATGCCCGCTGGGAGAGGGAGAAACGCTCGCAGCTTCAGACAAAAACCAGCGGCTGGATTGGAGAATACCGTGTTCAATGAAAGAAAGACAAACATGGCTGTTCCCTCTCCCAGCGGGAGAGGGTTAGGGTGAGGGAGAGAGTGCGATGCAAATTATTTTTAAATGCTCTATTCAACGATTCAACTTTTTAACCAATCACATCATTCCCGGGAGGCTAAAGCCCGCCGTGGCCTTGCCCATTTCCTGGTTGGAAATTTCCTTCGCCTGGTTCAACGCCTGATTAACGGCTATGAAGATCATATCCTCGATGACTTGGGCGTCGGATGGGTTTAAGGCCTGTGGATCAATCTTGATCGACGCAATTGTGCCATCGCATTTGGCGACGACTTTCACCGCGCCGCCGCCGCTGGTGGCCTCGACCGTGCGCGCGGCGAGTTCCGCCTGGATCTGTTCCATCTGTTGTTGCATTTTCTGCGCCTGCTTCATGAGTTTGCCGAGGCCTGACATAATAATTTTTTAGTTTTAAATATTTAGTTGTTGGTTGAAATCACGCGCGTACTTCGACGATGGTGCCTTTGAAAATCTCCAGGGCCTTTTTGATCAGCGGGTCGTTCTTGAAATCTTCCTTGTTGAACGGCACGGGCGCGGATTTTTTCTCCGCCACCGGCGCGAGCGGGGCTTCTGCGGATTTTGACGCGGGAGCCGGCGTTGAGGTTTTGGTGGCAGCCGGGGCCGGGGCGGGTGCTACGGGGCGTTCCCAACCGGCGGGCGCCTCGGCTTTCACAAACCGGATCATCGCGTTGTGATGGCCAAGCTCGGAAAGTTTGGTCGCGAGCAACGTGTGGTTGCGCGAATTGTCCACGAGGCCAAGGTGATCTTCAAATTCGGGGTCGAAACCGATGACAAAAATACTTTTCTCGAATGACACCGGGTGCGCGTCGAGCAGATAACCGCGCGTGAACGGACTGGCCTTGCCGACGGCTTCCACGAGCCGCGCCCAAAGTTCCTTAAGATTGCCGCTCGCAGGCGCAGCGGCCACCGGTGCGGGTGACAAAATGGTTGGAGCGCCGGGCTTTTGCTCGGCAGGTTTTAAAGCTGCCGGGGCTGGCGTCGGCTCCGGCCGGGCGAAGGCCCGGCGCTCCGGCGCAGGTGAAACCGCTGCTGGTGCACTGGCAACATTCTGCGCCACGCTGCCACGCAGCTGGTTCAATTGCTTCAGCACGGCATCAATCGGCAGCGCGTTGCGGGCCTCGATGGCGCGGAGCAAGGTGACTTCGAGCAGGATTTTTTTTGAGGCGGCATCACGCAGGCGCAGTTCCGCGTCAGCCAGCGCTTCGAGAATCCGGGTCAGCGCATCGGTGCCGGCGAGCGCGGACTGTTCCTTGATGGCGGCGGTTTCCGCCTCGGAGGTCTCGAGCAGGTTCATATCCCCTTTGGAAACCTGGTAAATCAGGAGATTGCGGAAATGATTCAGCAAGTCGGAAAGAAGACGGCCCAAATCCTTGCCGCCTTTCGCAAGTTCGTTCAACTCGGTGAGGGCGGTGGAAATCTCCCCGGCGAGTACGGCTTTGCTTAATTTGAGGATTTGGCCTTGCGCCGCCAGGCCGAACATCGAAAGTACATCGCCCTCCTCGATTTTATCGCCGCAAAAACTGATGAGCTGGTCGAGGGTGGATTCGGCGTCGCGCATCCCGCCGTCCGCGCCGCGGGCGATGGCGTGCAAGGCAGGAGCGTCGATCGTGACTTTTTCCTTGGCGGCGATTTCGGCGAGATGTTTGGTGATGAGCGCGGCGGGGATCCGGCGCAGGTCAAAACGCTGGCAGCGCGACAGGATGGTCGGCAACACCTTCTCCGGGTCGGTCGTCGCGAACATGAACTTCACATGCGCGGGCGGCTCTTCGAGCGTCTTCAGCAACGCATTGAACGCCGCCGTCGAGAGCATATGGACTTCGTCGATGATGTAGATCTTGAAGGGCGATTTTGCGGGCGCATATTTACAGGTTTCGCGCAATTCCCGCACCTGTTCAACGCCGTTGTTGCTCGCGCCGTCAATTTCCATGACGTCCAGCGAGCGGCCCTCGGTGATTTCCTGCACACGTTCGTCCTTGTCATCGAAATCAATTTTGGGTCCGCCGGTGCAGTTCAAGGCCTTGGCAAAAATGCGTGCGATGGTGGTCTTGCCTGTGCCGCGCGGCCCGCAAAAGAGATACGCGTGCGCGATGCGCTTCTGGGAGATGGCATTGGCGAGCGTCTGCGTGACGTGTTCCTGGCCGACGACATCCTCGAACCGTTGCGGACGGTATTTGCGGGCGATGACTTGATAACTCATTCGAAGTAAGAAGTAAGAATGAAGAATGCAGAAGTGAAAAGCTTTTTCGCGCGGCGGGAAATTTTTTCTGCCTTCTGCATTCTCACTTCATCATTGGGTATCAGGGAAAAGGTGCCAGGGTGACTGCGGCAATTGCAAAGCAAACTACCGTTGCTACCTTCCGGTCCTGGCGGGGTTCGTAAGTCCACACTCCACAGGCCCTGGCGAGGAAACTATGCTTTAATTCCAGCGGCATGTCGAGCCAAAGCGGAGCAGTGGGACAATTTGGTAGGGACGGTGCGCTGCGCCGTCCGCGCCCGTATAGCGGGCGCAACGAACGTGGCAAAATTCGCTCTCTTCCGGCGGCTTTACCGCCGGGGACAGCGCGCTGTCCCTACCAGCCAACCAAAGCGGTTGCTAGCGGTGTCCTAATTTCAAGAAACCCGGTGGGGCGAGCGTCCTCGCGAGCCGACGTGAGCCTTGGGTTTAAGCGGCTCGCGAGGACGCTCGCCCCACCAATTTAAGGAACTACCCGGTCACGCGCTCGAGGTCTTTTTGCGGGTAGTTTTATTCTGACTGGATGCGGAAGAACTGGTTTTTGTTGGTGATGGGCACACTGGCGGATTGCTGGCTCGTTGTGAGGACGTTCACCCACGGGTTCGCGCGCAGCGTGCCGGTCTGTTGCAACACATAGGGTGCAGTGCCGCCGGTCCACGTAAAGTTCGCGTTGGTGCCGGAGCGCGACACGCCGAGAGTGACGACATTTGACGCAGTAAAGACTGCAGCGTCGTAAGCTACGGCGTGAACACCGTCGTCCGCGCTCAATTCCAGTGTGTATATCCCGGGTGCGCTGAAGGTGGCGGTGGTGTTGGTGAGCGCGGCGTTGCCAAAGGTGACGTTGCCGGGGCCGGAATAAATTTGCCACTGGATAACCGGCGTGGAATTGCTGAAGACGACCGCGCCTTGCAAGGGCACCGGTTGCCCGACGGGTACGGTCTGGTCGGGACCGGCATTGGCCACCGGTGCACCGGGCGAGCGTGGGCCTTCATTAACGTCGGTGGTGAGGACAACTTCAAAGTTGGTGATGGGAAGCCCGCCGGAATTGATGTCATCGAAGGCATCCGCCGGCCAGCGATCGTCCGGTGTGATGGAAATGGAGAAAAAGGAACTGCTGTTGTCCGCAACCATGGCGCCATATTTTTTTAATCCGAGTGCGAGGGCTTTTTCTTCCGTGGTCCAACCGGCGGGAATATTGAAGGTGGATTTTAGCCGCAGGCGCTGTCCCATCGCCGGATAATTCGTGGCGGTGCCCGCGACCGATCCGGCGTAATGCGTGGCGGGATAGATGTTGGTGTCGCGCGATTTGGCGACGACGAGCCGGCAGGCATGCTCGACCATGCCGCGCTCGCTTTCGTCATAGCGCACGAGCGCGGGAAACATCGGGAAACCCGCAGCGTCGCCGGAAGTCCAGCCATCGGGACGCAGGCCATTGGTATTGAGATTGAAGATCGCGCCATTGGTCGCATGCCAGTTTGGTGGCGATAGCAACGTGCGCCACGATTCATAGATAAACCCGGCGCCGGGCTGCACCATGATCGCGTGGCGGTCGCCGCCGTCGTCCACGGTCTGCGCCTGGGAAAGGGTTTCGCCCCCCAACTGGGTCGGCCAGCCCTCAATGGGTTGATTGGTAGGGATGGGATATAATCCCACGGGGGAGACGCCACCATTAAAATCTGAATCACCAGGATAACCACCCTTGAAACTGAATGGCACGAGCGGTTGATTGTCCGGCACGAGGACGTAATTCATTTCCTGAAACAGTTTCAAATAACGGTGCGATGACCCGACGTTGGTATAAATTTGGCCGATCATCGCGTCGGAATTCGCGAGCACCGGACGGTTGGAAATACATTCGTTCCACGGATTGGTCACGGGAAAAATCTGCATCGCGGACACGACGGCGTCGGCATTGGAGGTGTCGAACAAGATGGAATTGGTGACGACGGGCAGCGCGCCAAGGATGCGGCCCTCCTGATTGATGCGCTGGCCGTGCGCGGACGCGGCAAAAATCAGCAAAGCCGGCAAAGCGGCAGCGGGCGCAAATTTCATTTCCCTGAACTTACGGTCGAAATGGGAAAATGCAAAAACTGGCGGAGGCTCACTTTGCCATCGGCCAGCCGGCGGCGACCATGCCCTTGTAGCCGCCGATGAGCGAATGAACTTTTTTGTAGCCCATCTTTTGTGCGGCATCGCAGGTGAGCGCGGAACGGAAACCGCCGCCGCAATACATGATGATTTCCGTGTTTGGGTCAGGGTACTTATTTTCCAGATCCCGTTCCAAGATGCCCTTGCCCAGGTGCACCGCTTCCGCCGCGTGCCCGGTCTGCCATTCATTGTCTTCGCGCACGTCCATCAAAACAATTTTCGGGTTGGCCGTAAGCAGGGCGCGCGCTTCGGCGACGGAAATTTCATTTACGGATTTCTTTGCGTCCGTGACGAGCTTTAAAAAACCGGGTGAATGTTGCATATTCGGAAAATAGTTTTTTCGCCGGTGACGTCAAAGGTTTTTTGGGTTCCTCGAAATTAAATGGTTAGATTGTTGAAGGACATTTCCGCAGATTCTGCCGAGTCGGGCAATCAACAAAAGGCCGCGAGCGCGGGCTGTTCCCGCTTGCATGCTTATCCGGTTGCTTGACAAACTTATTCAGCAATGAACCTTAAAGCGGCCAGAATTGCAGATAATAATATACTGATCTCCTGTTTCGATGAGATGAAAACGCTTCTTTTTAACTTCATTGAGCAAATCACCAAATACATTACAGTTGTCAATGTGCGATTTTTTCCGGCGAACAAGACCTTTCTTCGCAACAATTTTAGAAGTGAACATTTTTCTGATCCAAGGGCGCATAATTACTCCATTTGTTAATTTTTACCAATATGTTTGTGAGCAATGTAGTCCCACAATTTTTCGGCATGGGTTTCGTTCAGGTGGACAATCGCTTGCATCGCACTTAGATCCAGACATTGCGCGGACGGCCCGACTAGAAGAATTTTGGTAAGTTTTTCTGCCGCACCTGTGTTGTTCAGGATTCCTACGTCTGACCCCGAAACCTCCTCATTAAGTTTACCGGCTGCCAAAGCTGAGTACCAAGCATGTTCATGAAGCCTCTTCACGATGTCTTCCTTGCATATCAAAACTGCTGCATTCTCAATGAATGTCTCATACGCAGATGCTATTTGGTTTGGTTGTAATTTTTCAATATCCACCCGGCATGAGGTTGGATAATCTTTTTGAAGAGTAACAATTTGATTTTTAAGCTCCTGTGCAAAATTGTCGGAACCAATCCACAGACCCTGACTGAAGAATTGATCGATTCGGCTGCCAAGAGCAACAACTCGCCAGTGTTCGATAAATTCTATGAATAATTTGAGCGGCACCCTTTTGGCTGTCACATTTGCTTCGTCCAGAATCGGTTTTAATTTTGATTCAAGATTGCCTTTCTGCTCTTTGAGAAAGGCCAGTTGCCTTTCAAGGGCTGGCTTCTTTTTTGCGTTTGAAAGAACATATCGTAAACGTAAAATCAACGCGGTTGATAACCATATGGCGATCAAAAGAAATAAAACGCCCAATGCCCTAGTAAATAGCGGGGTAGGCTCATGAATGTCAGGATCACCCACAAAACAGCCGATAGCAGCCAAAGCGAACAACGGGCAAAAAGGTATGCCGATTTTTTGCAACAATCCGAATTGGTACTTTCTCAAATTCTGAGCGGTTAAATTCACTTCAATTCCAAGCGTTTTAACTTTTTTTTGCAATTCAATCCCGTCTTCTGGCAACACTGGTGGAGGCGGTGATGGTGATGCCAGCAATGACTTTATTTTTTTTGTGAGGGCGCCATCTTCTTGACAATATTTCGGCAAAGTCGCAAAAAGACTCTTAGAACTGCAAACTGCCATAAACCATCCTATGGCCTTTTCACAATAAGCATCCAACTTGGTAGTGTCGTCGCTCTCTTTGAAGAACAATACTTCTCGATGGTATTTTCGGTCGCCTGCCTCGTCTGCTGCCTGCTCCTTTATCGCGGATAAGGTAGCTTCCGCTGCAACTTTGGAGTCCCTCCGCATCTGTGCAAGGGATGCCGCCGCGGCCGCTGTGGCAATGGCTGAAGCAGCCGTCGCAGCAGCCGTCGCCCTCTGGGCAAATAACTGTTTTTCTTGGATTTTTTTATGGTCGTCGCTCATAAAAATCTTTGCCATTACTGTCCAAAATAGAAACGGGTCACTTGATTGCCCTCACGGCCAGGGTTCAATTTTGAGTCCCTGGACGCGTCGGAATTCGGCCACATTGCCGGTGACCAGCGTGAGATTGCCAGCCAACGCCTGTCCCGCAATAAGCAAATCATATGGGCCAATGACCGTGCCCTGACGCTCCAATTCCGCCCGGACTTGCGCCGCCATCTGCGCGGCGGCGCGCTCCAGCGGCAGTTCGGCGATGGCAGAAATGAACCGTTCAACTTTCCCGCGTTCTTTAGCCGGGTTGCCGGCCTTCTCGACACCGCAGAACAGTTCGTAGACTGTGACCATTGAGATGGCGACGTCGGCGGGCGCGAGACGGCTCAATTTTTCAACCATGCCCGGTTTTTGCCGCAGCACGCCGATGCAGGTGTCGGTATCGAGCAGGTGGGTCATGAGCCGGCTACAAAGGTCTTACCGGCGGCAGTTTGCCTTGCGCGGGACGGACAAAAGCCGCGTCGCTGATATGGATGAGATCAAAAAACCGATCCGGCCATGATTTTGCCTTCAGCGGCTCCAGCACAATCGCATCGCCATCGTGGCGGACAGACACGGTGGGCGTGGACAAATGAAAACCTTTTGGCAAACGGACGGTTTGCAGTTCGCCTTCGAGAACGACAGTGGCTGTTTCCATGGGTGCAAATTATCACAGCCCCGGTGCGAAGGCAATGGTCCGCGCCAGTGCGATGATGCGTTTCGCACCGGTGGACAGATTGTGGATAACTTTAATTTGCTTTTTTGCAAGAGCGGTCAGAGGGTTGAGTGTGAATATCCCTGATAACATTCCGGCCAACGTTGCCGGTCACCCCGCAGTTCCGGCGTTATTCACAGACGAGGACATCAAGTTGATGGCGGAAAATCCCCGGCAAGTCATCGAAAATATCCAGGTACGCGCCACGCACATAAGCAGCGTGCTGATGGAGATTCTCCGGGAACCGCACGGTGAACCGGACTGGGGCTTGAACGAATGACGGCGATGAATTGATCTCGCTGCCCAGCGTGAAGACAATCCGGCTCCCTCCGGCGGATTGCACTCAAAGTTATTTGCCCGGGCAGCCACAATGCGGCACCCGGCGGCAGGCAAATGCCCACGATCTTCAATGGTAGTGACACCCCCTTGACTTTTACCAAAACCGGCCCAATGTTTAACTATGCCAACAGTGCGAAACAATACGGGAAGCACGGACGGCGGAACTCATGCGATTCATCTATTATTGCGGGAGGGGGAGGTGCGGCTGCTCGCAAGCGACCCGGAAAAGGCGATGAAGGAGATTGAGGTGCGAGCCAGGACAGTCGGCCGGGTGCTGGAGGAGATTCTACATGAACCGCATGGTGGACCGGAATGGGTTGAATGATATTTGTCCGGCGAAAAATCATTCGCATCTTTTTTGCAATGAATTAACTTCGCCGCGTGTCGGAGCATAAAAACAATCCGGCCATTGCCGGCGGATTGCTGCTCACGGTTATTTTATGGGGCGGCAACAATGCGGGCACCAAATGGCTTGTCAGTTCATGGCCGCCGATCTTCACCGGCGGCACCCGTTTCCTTTTCGCGGGATTTATCCTGCTCGCGGTGCTGCGGTTCACAAATCTGCTCGGCGAATTCAAACCGCTAAGTTTCATCGAATACCGGAATTTATGGCTGCGCGGAGGATTAAGTCTGGCGGCCTATGTCGTTGCGTTTTGCTGGGCCTTCAGGCTCGCACCGGCATCGCATGTGGCGCTTTATCTCGGAACGTCACCGGTCTGGGCGCTGGTGTGGGAGGAAAAACCCGGACGCAACTGGGCGAGTGTCCGCCGCTACGGCGCGGCCATCCTCGCGCTGTCCGGCATCATCGTGCTATTCTGGCCGGTATTGAAAACGGGGAGTTCCAACGCCTTGGGCGAATTGCTTGGGCTGTCCGCCAGTTTTTTTTGGGCAAACTTTAACCATCAAAGCCGGCAGCTCGCTCGCAATATCAACGGTCTTGAAGTCGCCGCCAATGCCATGTGGATGGCTGGTGCGTCACTGCTGCCGTTTGTCTTGTTTGACGCCTTCACGCGCGGCATCCAGGCGGACACGAAACATTTTGGCGTGCAGTCACTATGTATCCTTTTCGGCAGCGTTGTGCCTTATGCGTTTTGGAATACCGCGCTTCGCCACTGGCAGACGAGCCGCGTGTTGTTATTCAATAATCTCATCCCGCTTACGACCACCCTCTGGGTGCATTACACGCTGGGCGAGCCGATTACGCAGACATTTTGCATGGCGATGGCCCTGGTCATAGGCGGGGTGATCATCGGGCAGGTTGACCTGGCAAAATTTTTCAACCTGCCGGAATGTTTTTAATTAATGTAAAAATATGGACGTCAAAAACCTCAACGAGGTGCCGTCATTCATAACCGTGGATGGCTCGGAAATCCGCGAACTGCTGGCGCATCGCAATTCCGCCATCCGCAACCAGAGCCTGGCCGAGGCGCGCATCCCGGTCGGCGGCGCAACGTTCGAACATTATCACCCTATATGCGAGGAGATTTATTATATCACATACGGTTCAGGAAAAATGCGGATTGAAGGCGAGTTGCGCGAGGTGAAAGTTGGTGATGCGATTGCGATTCTGCCGGGGCAGAAGCACAAAATCTGGAATACCGGCGCGGAAATCCTGCGGTTACTATGCTGCTGCGCGCCTTGTTACGAACACACCGACACCGTTATCACGGAAAAATAGGCTTTAATAGGCTTTAATTTCCAGTTTTCAACATCGCAGCAATCATGCCCTCGGTGGTGTGTTCCTTCGCCTCGACAGCCGGTTCGATTTTCAAGGCGCGGATGGCTTTGCTCGTTTCCGGTCCGATGGAAACGATTTTCAATTTTGGAAATTTTTTCAGCAGCTTCGGCAGGTCGAACCGCGCGTGGAAAAATTCCACCGTCGAGCCGCTGCTGAATGTCAGCCAGTCCGCGCCGTATGCGAGGAAATCTTCCGCTGTGCCGAAATAATCCGCTGTTTCGGCCACGGTTTTATAGAGGCCGATATCGTCCACAATCGCGCCGAATTCCTCCAATGCCCGCGGCAGGTCGGCGTTGGCCTTTTGCGCGCGCAACAGGCAGATCTTCACGTTCTCGATGTCGCTATGCTTGTTCATCGCCTCGGCGATCTTTATGCCGATGTATTCCTCCGGCATCACATCCACCTGCAGATGCAGCTCGCGCAGCTTCGTGGCGGTCGCCGGCCCGACGGCGGCGATCTTCGCACCGCCGAGGTCGCGCATATCGTGGAACCGCCGGAAAAAATACTCGAAGAATGCCGTCACACCGTTGGCGCTCGTGAACACCAGCCAGTCGTAGGAATTCAAGGCCAGCATCGCGTCAATCACGTCATCGCGGTTGTCCGGGTCTTCGCCCTTGACGGCCGGGACCTCCAGAACTTCCGCGCCGAGACGTGAAAGCTTGGATGCGAACTTCTGCATCTGCCCACGTGAACGGGTCAGCACGATGCGCCGGCCAAATAACGGGAGATTTTCAAACCAGTTCAGTTTGTCGCGCAAGTTCACGACCTCGCCCACAACTGTCAGTGCGGGCGGGACGATTTTTTTCTCCGCCACCAGCTTGGCGATGTTTGCCAAATTGCCGGCGACGGATTTTTGTTTTCCCAGCGTGCCGTTTTGGATGACGGCGACCGGCGTCTCTTTGGGCATGCCGTGTTCGATCAACGATTTCGTCCAGTCACCGAGGTTTTCCGTGCCCATCAGGACAACTTTCGTGCCGGGAATTTTTGCGATCTGCGCGTAATGCAGGGCGGTGGCGTCGTCGTGGGAATCGCTGTGGCCGGTGAAAACCGTGAAGCTGGAGCAGTGTGAGCGGTGGGTGAGGGGAATGCCCGCGTAATTCAGGACGGCGGTGATGGAGGATACGCCCGGCACGATCTCGAATGCGATGTTCTCCGCCGCGAGCGCCTCGGCTTCCTCGCCGCCGCGTCCGAAAACAAACGGATCGCCGCCTTTCAATCGCACGACTAATTTTCCCGCCTTGGCCCTGGCGATGATGGTCGCGGTAATTTCTTTTTGCGGCATCTCCATATTTTTGCCACGGGCGATCAATTCCGCCGTCGCCGGCACATGCCGGAGGATTTCCGGGTTCACGAGCGCGTCATAGATCACCACTTCCGCGCGCGCGAGCAGTTCCGCGCCGCGCAAGGTGAGCAAACCCGCATCGCCCGGGCCTGCACCAACGAGATAAACTTTGCCTTTGGACTTCACCGGCACAGCCTAGCGGAAAATTATTTTCGGGGAAAGCAACTTGCGCCGGCGGTTGTGTCTTAATTTGCGGAGCGTGGCATTTAACGGCCGGTGCGAGGCGAAGCCGGTCAAACGCCGGAGCATTTTAAAATAAGTTGTATCCGCACTATCTCCCTCACCCTGGCCCTCTCCCGCCGGGAGAGGGCAGGGGTGAGGGAGAAAACCATCGGAAACCAACGGCAACAACTTATCTTAAACCGATCTAAACTACCTCACCAATATTGATGCACGAGCGGTTTGATCTGCTTTGCGTAAAGCGCGGCGATCGTCTTCATCGTCACGGGTGAAAGTTTTTTCAAATCGGAGGCAGCCAGGTTCTCCGCGACCTGTCCCGGACGTTTAGCGCCGGGAATGGAACAGGTGACGGCGGGAAATTCCAGGATCCACTTCAACGCCAGTTGCGCGAGCGTGGCATCGGGCGGGACGAGCTTCTTCAATTTTTCCACCGCGGCCAGCGCCACGTCAAAGTCCACGCCGGAAAACGTTTCGCCGCGGTCGAACGCTTCGCCATGGCGGTTGAAATTGCGGTGATCGTCCTTCGCGAATTTCGAGGCGCGGGTGATCTTGCCGGATAACATGCCCGACGCCAGCGGCACGCGCGCGAGGATGCCGACCTTGCGGCGTTGCGCCTCGGCGAAGAATCTTTCCGCCGGGCGTTGCCGGAAGATATTGAAGATGATCTGCACCGACTGGACGTTCGGATATTCGATGGCCTTGAGCGCCTCCTCGACTTTTTCCACGCTCACGCCGTAGTGCCGCAGTTTGCCGGCCTTGACCATGTCATCAAGGATGCCGAACACTTCGGGACGATAAAAAACTTCCGGATGCGGGCAGTGAAGCTGGAGCAGGTCAATCGCATCTGTGTTGAGGTTTTTCAGGCTGCGGTCCACCCACGCGTGGAGATTCTTTTTGGAGTAACCTTCCGGTGTCTGTTGTGGCAGGCGACGTCCGGCCTTGGTCGCAATGAAAAACTTCTCCTTCCGCTCCTTTTTCAATTTGGCGAGGAGACGTTCACTGCGGCCATCGCCGTAAACGTCGGCGGTATCGAAGAAATTCACGCCGCCATCGAGCGCGGCATGGAGCGCGGCCAGGGATTCGGCGTCGCTGACATCGCCCCATGAGCCGCCAATGGCCCAGGCGCCAAAACTGATTTCGGAAATTTTCCAGCCGGTGCGGCCGAGGGTGCGGTAGTTCATGCGGGCAGATTACAAATTTTTCTGGCGAAGGCAAACGTTGGAAATCTCATTCGGAAAAAAGTTCCGGCAGGTTCATCATGCCATGCCGGATGCGCAATAATTCAATCGTGCCTTCTTCCAGCCGGTAGAAGACGAGATAGTTCGGATACTTGCGCAGGTTAAACGTGCGAATTCCTGCCACCGGCAAGTCATGCCGCAATCGTCCAATTTCCGGCGTGCGCTGGATATGCGCCACGACGTTTTTCAACTCTTGATACCAGTTTGTGGCAACTTTGTCACCCGCCTCGGTGACCAGGTAATCGGCACAGTCCGTTACATCCGCGAGAAATTGCGGACGATAAAGCAGTTTCATTTTCCGGTTTTCCGGCTTTTGGCCTTGCTAATACCTTTGGCGAATGCCGCGTCCATGTCCGTCGCCTTCAGGGGCTTGGCGGGGCCGGATTCCATGGCTTCCATCACCCATTGGGCGTGAAGTGCCGTCAGGCGCGTGTCTTCCGAATCAAACGAACGGCGCAGGCGGTAGATGATCTCCTGGTTGAGCGAACGGAGGCTGCGCTCCGCCGCCGACTGGGCACGCTGATAAATCTCTTCGGGAATGTTTTTGAGCGTATATTCCGCCATGGCGTAACCATAATGGAACCGTTTTGGGGTGTCAACATTCTGATGAAGGCAAATTAGCTGGCGTCACTTTCCAGAAAATGAACTTCGAATTTCCCAATACTTGGTGAGAACTTTTGTAAAGCAAAATCTCATGGTCAGAAACACAGCAATCATCGGCAATGCAATGCTCGCCAAAAACAGGCCAACCCCGTCATCTGAACGTTCATAGGCTGGAATCGAGGTAATTTCAAAAATGCTGTTATACATCATTGTAGCAAACAAACATCCAATTATTGCAGCAAAAGCTTGGATGTAATTCAGTATTTGCCATGCGCGTCGAGTACGAATGTGTTTATAAACCACCCAATATGAAAAAAAGCCTAAACTGCACATCCAGACAAACGTTAAAATAAAGAGCGCAATTACTTTTAAACATTCGCTGCTCATAATTTAACAATGCATCTTTATCTTTGACTTTTCTCCGGCGGAGATTTCCTTCGCGGCCAGCGGCGGAAACCGTTTTGCACCCAGAGCCGCCATACCAGCCAGAAGGCTTCGTTGGCGATGCCGCCGGTCATCTTGGATTCGCCGTGGGTGCGGTCGGGAAAGGTGATGGGCACTTCCACGACGCGGAAACCGTCGCGCCATAGCTTGTTCGTCAGCTCAATCTGGAAGCCATAGCCGTTGCATTCGATGCCGTCAAGGTAGAGCGCCTGCAGCGCGCGACGGCGGAAGCATTTGAAGCCGCCGGTCGGGTCGCTAATGGGCATGCCGGTGACAAGGCGGACGTACATTCCCGCGCTCTTGCTCAAGAGCAGGCGGCGCAACGGCCAGTTGACCACGCGGCTGCGCCCGCCGCTGTAGCGCGAGCCAAGAACGAGGTCGGCGTTTTCGGCGGCCTTGAGGAAATTGGGGATCTCCTCGGGCTGATGCGAAAAATCGCAGTCCATTTCGAAGATGAATTCGTAGCCGCGTTCCAGCGCCCACTTGAAACCTGCGAGATAGGCGCGGCCAAGGCCGCCTTTCTTTGCCTCGTGGATTACATGGATTTCGGGATGTTTCGCGGCGAGTTCATCGGCGATCTGGCCGGTGCCGTCGGAGGAATTGCCGTCCATGACGAGCACGTCCACCTTGGCGGGCAGTGCGAGCAGCGCGGCCACCATACGCGGGAGATTTTCCCGTTCGTTGACGGTAGGCAAAATGATCAGTGCTGGATTCATGCGGCGCACAAAGTTTCGGAAAAATGAGACGCAAAAACAAGACGGCAGTTCAAAAGTAGTTCCGCCGGTCGCGCAAAAAATTCAATGCGTGATGCTTAGCCGGTAGAAAAGCTGCGGTGAGTTGAAATTCACCGGGTCGATAAACTGCATCAACCCGTTTGTGCCGGAAATTAAACTGCCCGCGCCGGAGTAGGGGATCCAGTTCATGAGGTCGGTCGAATCCAGGACGGAGTAACTGACATTGGAGATGGATTGCCACGAGAGCGTGACGTTCGTGCCATCGAATCCGCTGGCCAGCGCGGGCGACAAACTTTGATAGGCGATAAAATTCTGGTTCGTGAGCGACGCGGTGACATTGGTGAGGCCGAGCGTGCCGGGCACAAATAATAATTGGCCGAGCGACGGCGTGATGCCGCCGGTCCAGCCGGGCGGCACGGGGATGGAATAATTTCCGTTCGAGTCAGTCAGGGTGGCGGGCAGGCCGCCATCGGGTTGCAACGTGACACCGGCGACAGGCACGCTGTTGGTATCGCTGACGTTGCCGGAAACGGTCGGGATGGAAATGGTGAACGTGCCGGAGAAATTTTGCAGCGGCTG
>DATHOG010000130.1:0-11322 GCA_035485115.1 Candidatus Sulfotelmatobacter sp.
CCAGCAAAACGGCCTCGGTGCACTCGGTCAGGATCAACTCACATGGCTCGCCGATGATTTAAAAGACCGTTCCAGTGAAACCCCCGTTGTCGTCTTCGCGCACATCCCGCTCTGGGAAGTCTATCCGCAATGGGGCTGGGGCACCGATGACGGCGCGCAGGCGTTGGCCCTGTTGAAACGCTTCGGCTCGGTCACCATCCTCAACGGCCACATCCATCAGACCCTGAAAAAAGTCGAAGGCAACGTGACCTTCCACACCGCCATGTCCACCGCCTTCGCGCAACCCGAACCCGGCAAGGCACCGAAGCCCGGCCCCATGAAACTCGAAGCCGGCCAGTTGCGCGCCCATCTCGGCATCACCGATGTGAATTACCTCGAAGGCAAAAACTCCCTCGCCATCGTGGACTCCACCCTCATCTAAGATTTATAACATAACCGATGCGCACAATCGCCGAGACGCTGGGAGCGTTTCTCCCTCTCCACAAGGGAGAGGGCCGGGGTGAGGGGAAAGTGATCATCCAATTTTTTGGCCAGCACAAATGGAAATGAGCGCCCCCTTCCCCCTCATCCTAACCTTCTCCCTCAGGGAGAAGGAACAGCAGTTGCACATTTCTACCTTCGCAAAACGATCCGAGCCGCTGACCGGGTTCATGGTGAGGTGTGCGTTCCACCATCATTATTTGAATTATTAGATCATGAAACCAATTTTCCCCGCGATCACCCTGGCAGCCTTCGCCCTGACCTCCTGCGCCGAAACCAATTCCAAAACCAGTGCGCCGAAAAGTTTCGACGCCACCACCGGCCGCGTCTTGTTCCTGAAAAACTGCACCCATTGCCACGGCGCGGACGCACACGGCGATGAAGGCCCGGACTTGCACAGCTTGGACTGGACGGACAAACAAATCGCCACGCGCATCCGCAACGGCAAAAAAGGCCAGATGACCGCCTTCGCCGGCAAACTCACACCCGACCAAATCACCACGCTGGTTGCTTATGTACGAACGCTGAATTAATTAATGGTCAGGGCACTCCAGAACGCATGGTAGGGCGGCGTTGCTGCGCCGCCCTAATTTCTCCTTGTGGCTCACGAAAGGCACGTTTCGCTATCGGCGGGTTCGCTTACGCGTGGTTGATGAATGCGAAAGTCTTTAGTTGGGGTGGCGCAGCAACGCCGCCCTACCAAACGTCCGACCAAATCACACCCTCGTTACTTATGTGCGGACATTGAAATGGTCGAAGGCTGACGCACTGGAGGGCGCACGGTAGGGCGGCGTTGCCGCGCCGCCCTAATTTCTCCTTGTGGCATACAAACACACAGTCGCGAGGGCGGGTTTGCTTACGCGTACTTCCCTTGCCCGCCCGCACTTTTTCCGGCAAATTGTCCGTCCGATGAAAAAGAAATCTACCGCCTCCAAAGCGATCAATATGCGTCCATTCTCCGGCCCCTTGCTGGATGGACCGCACCGCGCCGCCGCCCGCTCCATGCTGTATCCCGTAGGTTTCACCGCGGAAGATTTCAAGAAGCCCCTTATCGGCATCGCCTCCACCTGGAGCAACGTCACCCCGTGCAACATGCACATCGACAAGCTCGCGCTCGAAGCCGAAAAAGGCGCGAACGCCCACGGCGGCAAGGCCATCGTCTTCAACACCATCACCGTTTCCGACGGCATCTCCAACGGCAACGAAGCCATGAAATATTCGCTCGTGTCGCGTGAAGTCATCGCTGATTCCATCGAGACCGTGGTCGGCTGCGCCGGCATGGATGGCTATGTGGCCGTCGGCGGTTGCGATAAGAACATGCCCGGCGCGATGATGTGCATCGCCCGCATGAACCGCCCCGCCGTGTTCGTCTATGGCGGCACGATTTTGCCCGGCTGCCTCACGGCGGCCAACGCGCCCGCCAACTCGCCGAATGTCGGCAAGGATCTCGACATCGTTTCCGTCTTTGAAGCCGTCGGCCAGCACGCGGCGGGAAAAATTTCGGACGCCGAACTGCACGCCGTGGAATCCTGCGCTATTCCCGGACCCGGCTCCTGCGGCGGCATGTATACCGCCAATACCATGGCCAGCGCCATTGAAGCGCTCGGCATGAGTCTGCCCAACAGCTCCGCGCAAAACGCCATTTCTCCCGCGAAAATGGATGATTCCCGACGCGCCGGTGCCGCCGTCGTGGACATGCTCCGCAAAGGCATCAAGCCCCGCGACATCCTCACGAAGAAAGCGTTTGAGAACGCCATCACTGTGGTCATCGCCCTTGGCGGTTCCACCAATGCCGTGCTGCACCTGCTCGCCATCGCGAGCGCGGCGGAAGTGAAGCTGACGATCGACGACTTCACGCGCATCGGCAAACGTGTGCCTGTGCTCGCCGATCTCAAGCCCAGCGGCAAATACAGCATGAGCGCGCTTGTGGCCCTCGGCGGCATCCGCCCGCTCATGAAGATGTTGCTCGACGCCAAATTACTTCATGGCGATTGCCTCACCGTCACCGGCCAGACCATGGCCGAGACCCTCGCCAGCGTGAAACCGTATCCGGCCGGCCAGCAGATCATCCGTCCGTTCGAGAATCCCATCAAGAAAGACAGCCACCTTGTCATCTTCTACGGCAACCTCGCCCCCGAAGGCGCGGTCGGCAAGATCACCGGCAAGGAAGGCACGAGCTTCGAAGGCAAGGCCATCGTGTTCGAGGGCGAAGAGAAGGCGCTTGCGGCCATTCTCGACGGCACCGTGAAGGCCGGCCACGTCATCGTCATCCGCAGCGAAGGACCGAAAGGCGGACCCGGCATGCGCGAAATGCTTGCGCCCACCAGCGCCATCATGGGCAAGGGCCTCGGCAAGGACGTCGCGCTCATCACCGCCGGACGCTTCAGCGGCGGCAGCCACGGCTTCGTCGTCGGCCACGTCACACCCGAAGCCTACGTCGGCGGCCCCATCGCCCTCGTGAAGAACGGCGACAAAATCATTTTCGACGCCGTGAAACGCACGCTCACCCTCGCTGTACCCGTAAAGGAACTGGCCAAGCGCAAAAAAGCGTGGAAGAAACCCGCCCCGCGTTACCCGCGCGGTGTCCTCGCCAAATTCGCCGCCCACGTCACCAGCGCCAGCGAAGGCGCCGTCACCGACAAGGATTTGAAGTTGTGAGCTTCCATGTCCGCACCGAAACCAGTTTTGTATCTGATTGCCGGCTGTAACGGCGCGGGCAAGACCACATTTGCAAAAGCGTTTCTTCCACACGAAGTGAAATGTCTTCGCTTCCTGAACGCGGATGAAATCGCTCGCGGTCTTTCACCGCTAAAGCCCAGTGCCGGGGCAGTTCAAGCCGCGCGAGTGTTGCTAAAGCAAGTGGATGAATCCCTGCGCCGCCGGGAGACTTTTGCACTCGAAAGCACGCTCAGCGGCAAGACTTACATCCGTCTTTTCCAGCGCGCGTTGAAACTTGGCTACGAAATCGAATTACATTACCTCTGGCTCTCCACGCCCCAACACGCAATCAACCGCGTACGCTTGCGTGTGAAGCAAGGCGGACATCATGTTCCCGCCTCCGACATTCGCCGTCGTTTCAAACGCAGCTTGGAACATCTATTGGCCGATTATCTTCCGCTCGCCAGCCGCTGGATTATTTGGGACAGCCGCGTTTTGCCCGCCAAACGACTGGCAATTTCCGGAATTGATGGTATTGAATCAGTGCGACATTTGATTGCCACATGAAAACCAACGGGCACAAGCCCCGCAAAACCGTAAAACTTCCTGCTTTTGTGACTCGCGCAGAACGTGCGATGCGCCGTGCTGCCAAGGGTGTGCAAATGCAAAACCGGGCGTTGAATTTGCCCGTGGCCGTCTGGCAAAACGGCAAAGTGGTTGAAAAACCAGCTTGATCGCCGTACTCCCCAAATTCGCCGCCCCCGTCACCAGCGCCGGCGAAGGCGCGGTCACGGACAATGATTTGAGATTGTGAGCCTGGTAAAGGGCGCAGACAACGTCACCACCCCCCACACCTTCCCCGCACGATTGAACTTGGGCAACAGCGACCCGATTAATTCCTCCTCGCGAAAACGCGCGCTGACTTCGCTCGCGCACACGATCAATTCGATACGCCGGACCTCGTGCAACAGCCGGATGGTGCGGCGCGGAAAACGTTCGGGATTCGCGACCCGATAGCTTGAAAGACGTTTACGCAGATTCTTGGCGCTACCCACGTAAAGCACACCCTCGCGGTCACCGCACATGAGATATACGCCGGGCTGCGCGGGCAGCTTCAGGAAAAAATCCCGGCCCAGCCGTTCGACGAGCGGCTTGGGCGGTGGAAACAGCCAGAGTTGTCCGGCGGACATGATTTATTCGGATTGATGGAACGGCTGGTTGCTTTGGTAGAGCTTCAGCAGTTCAAGATTTTTGCCCAGCAAATCTGTCTCCCCGTTCGTTTTGGCCAGCCCGCAGGCCTCCTGCGCCGTGGCGACCGCCTTGTCAAAATGCCCGGCCTCGGCATACGCCGCTGCCAGCGTGCCCACGCAAATCGTCATCTGAAAATGTGTCCGCTGACAGGCGTCTTCGGCCAGTTTTACGGCGAGGTTTCCGTCTCTTTTTTGGGGATCAAACCCGGTGGCCAATGACCAGGCATGGTTGTTGTTCCAGATGGCTTCTTTAAATGACAATTGGGCTGCACCCCAAAGCACGCCGATGACCGCCATGACCAGAACGGCGGCGGTCATGAAGAACCGGCGGCGATTGAACACTTCGGCCAGGCTTGTCCGTTTGTCGGGTTCCCGGGCCGGGTCCTGCCTGCTTTGGACGAATAACCTGCCCAGGCCGATGCCGGTAACCTCAAAGACTTCATACCATGCTACAGAAAATGGAATGATGGCAATGCATAATAGGCAGTTAAAAAAGAAATTGGCGGGCTGGCTGAAATAATCGGGGGGAACCAAAAATTTTAACAGGGTCGAGAACACATTGATCAGCGGTTGGTGCAATAGATAAATGCTGTAGCTCCACAAACCGATCCGGCCCAAGGTAATTGAAAAAATGGTTCCGCCGGCTTGCCCGCCGGTTTTCTGCCGCTGCAATATCCGGCTTAACACGATTGCCGTGGCCACCGCAAACAGCAGAAACCGCATCGGATCCAATGGCTTTAAAAAATAACACCCCACGGCCGCGCCCACAATCCATGCCAGGGAAATTCCCTGCCAGGGCAGCGGCCGGTTTTTCAGGTAACAATCGGCGAGATATGCTCCCAATGACCAACTGCACCAATAACCAAACGGCGATGCCGCCAACAACCACGAAACCCGTCCCCACGCCGTATCCGTGATTCCCATGGTCTGCGTCAGGCCATCGGCGCCGCGGATGAAAATTTCAATTCCCGCCAGGATGAACAATGTTCGCCGCCAGCCGTTGCGCCCGACCAGCCATAGTAACGCCGGATAGATAAGATACAATTGCGCCTCCACCGCCAGACTCCAGAAAGAAGCATTGATTCCGCCAACCAGCACGGGCGAATAATTATGCACCAACAACAAATGTGACATCAGTTCCTTCCAATAAAGATCCGGAGGCATCCCGTTCCGCTGATAATTGAGCACCAGCAGGAGACAAAAAAAGATGGCCGCCACGTATGCCGGATAAATCCGGAAAAACCGGCGGATAAAAAATCCACCCCAACGCCCGCCTTGTTGATTAAAGCTCAGGTGGATGCAAAAACCGCTCACAATGAAAAAAATCGGAACCCCCAGGGCCCCGATGCTTATGGGTAAAAACCAAAGAAATGAATCCGACCGTGAAAAATCGCGGAAAACCCCGTTCCACTCCAAATTCTCAAACCCGAAGGCGTCCGCCAGCGAATGCGTCAAAAGCACCGCGATGATCGCCACTCCACGCACCTGATCCAATGTCGCGATATGCTTTTTTGCCTCACTCATCTTTGGCGATTTTATTGCAACCCCCATGAACCGGCAAACGCATTATCCGTGCGGTGGTGCCGGAAGCTGGTGGGGCGAGCGTCCCCGCGAGCCGCTTAAACCCAGGGCTCACGATGGCTCGCGTAGACGCTCGCCCCACCGGCTTCTCGAAACAAGAACCTTGCCATCCATGCATGGCTTGAATCGGTCCGTCCGGACGACTACGCTTCCTGTCGCCGCCACCAATCCGGCGGCTTATGCTTCCTTTTGCCGACCAGAAACCGACCCGGCGCGCGCCGGTGGTGACGCCGCTGCTGATCGCCGCCAACATCGGCGTGTTCCTCTGGCAGTATCATTACGCGGTGAACCGTTCAGTGAAACTGGCCGGACTGATGCCCGTGGAATTGCATCCGTTGACCTATGCCGGCTTCGAACACCTGTTCACCAGCATGTTCATGCACGGCGGGGCGTTGCATCTGATGAGTAACATGCTGTTCCTCTGGGTTTTTGCTGATAACGTCGAGGATGAGCTTGGCCGGATCAAATTTCTTGGCTTCTACCTGATATGCGGCGTGGTCGCCGGCCTGACTTATGCGTTATGCAAGCCGTTTTCCCACATCCATGTGGTGGGGGCGAGCGGCGCCATCAGCGGCGTACTCGGCGCTTATCTCCTGTTGCATCCCACCGACCGCTTTCTCCGGATTCCCGCCTGGGTTTGGCTGTTGCTTTGGATCGGTCTGCAGATCTTTAATTTTGCCAACTCCGACCCCGGCCATGCAGGCGTCGCTTACGGCGAGCATGTGGGCGGATTCATGACCGGAGTCTTCCTGGCCATCTGTCACCGTCTGCGTAAAAAGCCGGTCGGTCCCTGAACCGGGAGGTTGGACGGAACTCGTTCCGTTCAATCAAATGTGGTGCCGAGCATTTTCTGGAAGATCGGGCCGATGATGGGCATGGGCGTCATTTTGCCGTTGATGGCGGCGACGAGGCCGAGCACCCAGCACACCAGCATGAACAGCATGAACACCCACCAGACAAACAACGCCAACAAATTGATAATCGGGATGAAAAAGAAAATACCCACACAGGCTCCGACCACAAAGATAGCGAGGATAAATCCCAGCATCTGGCGCAGGTGAAACGCGCCGAGCTGCGTCTTTTTGTTGCTGTGGATGACGATGGCGGCGATGAAGCCGATGAGCGTGAGATAGGCCACAATGGCCACGGTCTTGTCCTCGGTTGCGGGCACGTTGATGGGCGGTGGAGCAGTCGGTGTGGTTTCCATAGGTTGGTTGGTTGGTTTCTTGAGTCTCCGTAAAAAGACTAGAACCCGCATGGATACGGTCAAGCGAAATTAAGGGATGAAAAATATCGCGGCCAATGTCTATTGTTGCCTCCCAAAAACCCCGTTGATATTATTTCGGTCGCGCAGGGATCGGCAGTGCTTCACCGGAAAATTTTATGAAAAAAAATCACGTATATCTGGCCGCCTTGTTGATTTTAATTTCTCCCGTTGTCTTTGCCGGCCCGAACGATTCGACCACGCCCGCCGGCAATCCGGTGAACGGCGACGCGACCGGCACTGGCGCACTGGCGCGACAGATGAACATTTACGCGCAGGATGCAGCCGAAAAAGCTGCCGCCAACGCGGAAGCAGTCCGCATCGCCCAGGAGCAGATCGCAAGCCTGGCCGCTCTCAATGACCGCCTGGAGACATTGCAAAGCCCGAACGCCGGCGGCCTGTTCCGGGAAGTGGACGGCGAGACCAATTTCATCTACGACACTTCCAGCGGCTGGGCGAACGTCTGCGGCAAAGTCCTGGCACCGATTAATAACGACACCGACAAGGGCATCATCGTCCACCGGGATTTTGGCCTGGATGCGGCAGGGGTGGCCCCGGGGTTGTCGGATTTCGTCCCCGATGTTTTTGTCTCGGGTTATCCGGGGGTGGCGGTGGATAACCAAGTGATATTCCCCTGCTGGGCGAAGGCGGACCCCGGCGAAACTTTCAAATACACGACCGGTGAAAATACTGTGCGGGTCTTGCAAAAATACAATTATGGCACGACCGTGACGCCTTCACCTGAACAGCTCGACATCCAGGTTCAAATCACACAGACCGCCATCTACAATCACCCCCTCACCGTCAAGCAACGTAAACTCCAGGCGCGGCTGGACGAAACCAAGGCCGCCGGCGAGCGCAAACATCAGGACGACCTGGTGAAAGCCTCGAACGGAGACGCCGTCGCCCTCGCAAGCCTTGCCGATTATTATCGCGACAGCGACCCGGATAAATCCGCCGACTACGCGGCACAGGCCAAAATCGCTGAACAGAAGGAAATCGAACGGGTCGATAATGAAGCGCGCGCCCAACAGGAGACGCTGGACCAACAGAAGTTCGACGGACAGCTTGCGATCGCGCAGTCGGACAACCCTTCAATCAGCAGCATGATTTTCGTCGGCAAAGGCTACCGCGACGGCAAGGGCACCAAAAAAGATTTGGACAAGGCCATCAAATGGTTCCGTACCGCCGAAGAAAACGGTTCAACGGACGCAGGCGCGCTGATCGAGACTTGCATGGCTCAGCAGTGAATAAAAAATAGCTGGTAAAACAGCGCGGACGGATGTCCGCGCCGTTTTTTCCAAAATCTTCTCCGTCCAGTCTTACTTGTACAACGGCCCGAAGTTCTTGCAGGCGCGATAATCCGCGCCTTCCAAGTCGGCCGTGCCGAACGCCGCCCAACTGCTCGGACGAAACACTTTTTCCGCCGCCACGTTATGCATATAAACCGGGATCCGCAGCAACGACGCCAGCGAGATCAGATCCGCGCCGATGTGGCCGTAGGAAATCGCGCCGTGGTTCGCGCCCCAGTTGTTCATCACGGTGTAAACGTCGCGGAAGGCCCCCTCGCCGGTGAGCCGCGGGGCAAACCAGGTCGTGGGCCAGGTCGGATTCGTGCGCTGGTCGAGCGCATCGTGGACGCGTTCCGGCAGGTCCACCGTCGTGCCTTCGGCGATTTGCAACACGGGGCCGAGTCCCTTCACTAAGTTCAGACGACACATCGTCACCGGCATTCCGCCGCGGGTCAGAAAGCGCGTGGACCAGCCGCCGCCGGGGAAATATTCCGTGATGCTTGGATGCCACGTCGTTGCATCGAGACACTTCTGCGCCTCGGCCTTGGAAATTTGCCAGAACGGTTTCATCGCCGGCTGGCCGTTGATCTCCTGCCGGCCCGTGCCGTCCAGCGTTGCCGGACCGGAATTGATCAGATGCAAAATGCCGTTCTCCGCCGCCCCGCTCAGTTGGTAGCCAGACACGCGCTCCACAGCATCGGGGCTCCAATACGTCCGCACATCCGCAAAAATCTGTGCCGTGTTCGTGAGCAGATGGCCGAACAGCATCGACGCGCCGTTGAGGCAATCATTTTCCGTCGCCACGATGTAGGGCGCGCGGATGCCATTCCAGTCAAACGACGTATTCAAGATCGCCTCGAGATAATCTCCATTCGGCTGATAATCCGTCCACTGGCGCTGGCCCTGGAAACCGGAGGCGATGGCATTATGCCCCTGCGCCTCCTCGCCGAAGCCCATTTTCTTGAGCACCGGATTGCCGACCATCAGGTCGCGCGCGATGAGCGCCATCTTCACGGACTTTTCCCATTCGCTGTTGAGCTGTTTGCGCGGGCGCTTGGTCTGCGGCGAATTGTAATCCTTTCCTTCGGGACAATTCTGTTTCGTCCATGCCAGCGCCTTTTTGTATTCCCCCGGGTCAAAAATGCCCTTTTCCATGCGGCGGAGAAATTCCGTCATGTCAACCGTCTCGACGCGCATGCCGAGATAACTTTCAAAAAACGGCTGGTCCACGATCGAACCCGCGATGCCCATCGAAACACCGCCCATGCCGAGATACGCTTTGCCGCGCATCAACGCCACCGATAACCCGGCGCGCGCGAAACGCAGGAGCTTCTCTTGCACATCGGCGGGAATCGTCGTGTCCGACCCGTCCTGTACATCGCGACCGTAAATGCTGAATGCGGGCAGGCCCTTTTGCGAATGCCCCGCGAGCACCGCCGCCAGATAAACCGCACCCGGACGTTCCGTGCCGTTAAAACCCCAGACCGCCTTCGGGATCAGCGGGTTCATGTCCATTGTCTCGCTGCCATAGCACCAGCACGGCGTGACGGTCAGTGACACCCCGACATTCTCGCGCGCAAATTTTTCCGCGCACGCCGACGCCTCGGCCACACCGCCGATGCACGTGTCCGCGATGACGCATTCGACGTGTTTGCCGTTCGGATAATGCAGGCTCTGCGAAATCAATTTGGCGGCCGCCTTCGCCATGTCCATCGTCTGTTTTTCGAGCGACTCGCGCACGCCGCCGAGCCGCCCGTCAATCGCCGGACGGATGCCGATTTTGGGAAGTGAACCGTTGAAAACTGAAAGTTTGCTCATACAGGTAAAATTTTAAGTGTGAGCCACCAGCTTAAATTCTCCCCTCGTTCCCAATCAAGCGAATCCGGCTAAAACCTTTGTTCTAGCGAAGTGTGTCTAACGTGAATGCTGCAAAAACCACGTGAATAATTCCGGGTTCGCGTAGGTCTGCGTCCAGCTGTCATGCAGCGCATCGGGATAAATCGTCAGCTTCACTTCCTTCACGCCAAATTTTTTCAGCGCCTCCACCATGCGCTCAGATTCTTCGTGCGAAACGACCGGGTCCTTGCCGCCGTGAAACGCCCAGACCGGCAGGCTCTGCAGCGGTGCGATCTTCTCCTTGTCAAAATCCTTGGCCAGCGTCAGCAAAATCGTTTCACCGCCGCCGCAGATCGGGGCCGCCGCCGCAAATTTTTCAGGATGGCTCAAGGCCAGGTTCCACACGCCAAACCCGCTCATGCTCAGGCCGGTGAGATATACCCGGTTCGTGTCCACCGGATATTTCTTTTCAACGTCATCCAGCAGCGCGAGCAACACGTCATCCGACCAGCTTTGCCCCTTCGGGCAGAGCGGCGAAACGACGATGAACGGAAAATTCGTCAACGTTGTGGCGATCTTCGCCGGGCCGTGCTTGGCGACCATCCAGACATCGGTGCCGCGTTCCCCTGCCCCGTGCAGAAAAAAGATGAGCGGCCATTTTTTGGCGGCATCCGCGCCGTAGCCCTCCGGCAAAAACAACAGATAATCGGCGGACAAGGTACGGGTCTGGGTGACGGAAAACTTTTGCGCGGTCTGGCCTGGTTTCATGGCGGAAATATTCTTGGTCGAGGTGCAGGCGGAAACAACAAACGCCAGGGACAGCAACAGGATCGGGTTCAAGCTTTTCATGGCTTACATGATTTTCAATTTCGGCAGATCCTGTGAGTCCACCAGCCCCACCGGCTCGTTCTTCGCATTCACGACGACCAAATCGTCGATATTGCGTTCGTTAAAGATTTTC
>DATHOG010000131.1:0-57312 GCA_035485115.1 Candidatus Sulfotelmatobacter sp.
GCAACGTGCCGGTCTTGCCGTGGACATTGCCCGCCGCCGGCGTGTTCTTCATGCGCCGCCGCAACGTGCCGTCCACCCCCGCGATGGGCAGCGCCGTATCCCAGGTCTGCGCCGCCGGATGTTTCGCCATGAACTGCAACAATGCGACGCTGGCGTTCGCGGTCGTCAAATTGTTGCGGGATAAACCTGAACCTTCGTCGAAATGCACATCCCCGGCAGGCAGGCTGTTGGTCGCCAGAAAGTTATGCAATGCCATCAACGCACAGTCCTCGGAAGTTACCCACGACCGCGTGTCGGGCGGGCGCAGTGTCTCGCCCGTATGCTCAAAAATCAGATCCGTCTCCAGGTTTTGCGACGGCTTCAAAAAATTGGCGAGCATTTCACTCAACGGTGGCGAGGTTATCTCCGCGATGGTTTCGGTGGCGACCGGTGATGGTGATGGCCACGCAACGACCCGCGCCGTCCCGTCCACCGTGATTCCATTTTCCTGCAACGCCGATTTCAACGCGGTCACAAACCATTCGGCCGGACGCAGCACCGGCATCTCCACGAACTCCGGTGCGCCGCCTGCCGGCAGTTCGCCGAAAAGGTGGACGACCTTCTCGCCGCGAAAACGGCGCCCAACGATTTGCCGCGGCGCCTTGTTCGTTCCGGTCGTGGTTTGATTATCTATCTGTAGGCCGGTGAACGGGTCAACCACTTCCGCCCTGCACGGCTCGCCGGTCTGCGCAGGCGTCACGCGAATGCTTGTAAAGTTGTCGGCGAGCGTGAGCGCGGAAATCTCCGCGCCATCGGAATCTTCAAGATCATCGACCGTCCAGCCTGAACCGTTCGGCGTCGAATGGAAAAACGTCGTATCGCCGATCAGGTCGCCGGTGATATGGTGGATGCCGGATTTTTTTAATGACGCGACGAAGGGTGAAAACAGGTCCCAAAAATTGGTGCCGGCGTGCTTGGCATTCCAGCTCGGATCGCCGCGACCGGCGATGACCAGGTCGCCATGGATCGTGCCGTCGGCATCGGGCCGGGCGGTGGCGAGGATCGGCGTGACGATGTGGTAGTCCGGTCCGAAATGGTCCAGCGCGAGCGCGGCGGGATACATCTTGCTGTTGGACGCCGGGCTCATCAGGCGGTCAGGGTGGCTTTCAAAGATGGTTTCGCCGGAATCGAGCGAGACAACCTTCACGCCCCACAACGCGGCGTCAAAACGCGGCTCCGAGATATGCGCGTCGATCTGCGCCGCCAGCTGGCCGGCGGAATGCGTGGCATTCGTCGGTTGCGCGCGCAAAACATTGGCGGCGCAAAAAACGAGCAGTGCGGACAGAAAAAATTTCATGCGATTCTCCTTCATCAGTTTCGCTTGGACGAATCTAAACGGGTTCAGGTTACGATTGCAATCTTGAACCGGATGGATTGACACGCGGCGTGGCTATGATAGCGTGGCGTATCGGGCACGAGTATTAAGGAAGCGTGCCATAGTAACGAATACCGCTCCGGCGGAATTTTTATTTTTACGAATTATGATCATCGGCGTACCAAAGGAAATCAAAATACAGGAATATCGTGTCGCGCTCCTGCCCGGCGCGGCGTATCAACTCGTCAAACGCGGCCACACGGTCATCGTCGAACGCGGTGCGGGCATCGGCGCGGGTTATCTGGATGCCGAGTACGAAAGCGCGGGCGCACAGCTCGTCGCGGCGCACGAAGAAGTATTCGCCAAGGCCGATTTGATCATCAAGGTTAAGGAACCGCTGCCGTCCGAATATGGCCTGCTGCGCAAGGGACAGATTCTCTTCACCTACCTGCATCTCGCCGCAAGCAAGTCGCTCACCGAGGCGTTGATGAAATCCGGCGCGACGTGCATCGCCTACGAAACCATCGAGGTGAACCGCCGGCTGCCATTGCTCGAACCGATGAGCGAGATCGCGGGGCGCATGAGCGTGCTCGTGGGCGGTTATTTTCTGGCGAAGCATAACGGCGGCAGCGGCGTACTGCTGGGCGGCGTGCCGGGCGTGCTCCCGGGCAAGGTCGTGGTGCTTGGCGGCGGCGCGGCCGGCGTGAACGCCGCGCGCATGGCTCAGGGACTGGGCGCGGATGTGACGATTTTGGAGGTGGACCTGGAACGCATGCGTTTCCTCGACATCACCCTGCACACGGCGCATACGCTATTTTCCAGCGAGGCGCACTTGATGGATTTGCTGCCGACCGTTGACTTGTTGATCGGCGCGGTGCTCGTGCCGGGCGCAAAAGCGCCGAAATTGATTTCCCGCGCGATGCTGCGCCGGATGCGGCCGGGCAGCGTGCTGGTGGACATCGCGATCGACCAGGGCGGCTGCGCCGAAACCTCGCGCCCGACCACCCACGACCACCCGGTCTATGTCGAGGAAGGCGTGACCCATTATTGCGTCGCGAACATGCCCGGCGCCTATGCGCGCACGGCCACGCAGGCGCTCACGAATGTGACGTACCGCTATCTGGAAACGCTCGCGGATTATGGCGTGGACGAGGCCTGTGTGAAAAATCCCGCGCTCACCGGCGGCATCAATGTGCGCGACGGTAAAATCACCTACAAGGCCGTCGCCGAGGCGCATGGCATGTGATACATTGACGAGTCTGTCATGACTTTTGCCCCGAGACTTTTCCGCAGCGGAATTTTGTTCTGCGCGCTAGCGCTGTTTTTTGCCGCTGGCATGACAAAAACCGGTGCGCAGTCCCGTCCGCTGGGCTGTGACGTCTCCAACCACCAGCCCATCGGCCTCAACTGGACGACCACGGTGAAAGGCAACGGCATGAGTTTCGCGTGGGCGAAGGCGACCGAGGGGGAAACGTATACAGACCCTAACTTCACCACTTATGTGGCGAATGCCAAGGCTGCCGGCGTCCTGATCGGCGCGTATCATTTTGCGCATCCGGAAACGCATCTCGGGCTGGCCGGGGCGGACGGCGAGGCGGCGCAGTTTTGGAGTGTCGCCGGGAAATACATCACCAACGGGGGTGTTTATATCATGCCGGCGCTCGACATGGAAACGGATGTCGGCACTAACAACCCCGTCGTCTATACCAGCTACACCTTGTCGCAGTGGGCCAACCGCTGGTGTCAGGACATCGCCAATGACGCCGCGTCCAACGGCGTGGCCGTGAAGCCGGTGATCTACACTTTCACCTCGTACTCGTCCGAGTGGTTTAATTCCTCGGTGACCAACTGGCCGCTCTGGATCGCGAGCTGGCCGAATAATCCCAATCCTCAGTCCGGCGCACCGAGCAGCAACGGGGCGTGGCCCACGTGGACGTTCTGGCAATGGGCCGATACCAACGTCACTGGCGGCGACTCGGATACCTACAACACCAATCAGACCCCGATCTCGAGCATGGTCATCGGCTCGTCGTATCCGCCCTTCTTTGAAACACCGCTCGTCAACAGCCGGGCGGTGGACGCCGGGAAAAGCGTGAAATTTTCCGCGCAGGTTGACGGCAGCCTGCCGCTGGTGTTTCAGTGGCGCTTTAACGGCACGAACCTGCCGAACGCGACCAATTCCACACTCCTCATCACCAGCACCACAACAAACAACGCGGGGAATTATGCGCTCGTGGCCACCAACGCCGCCGGTGCGATCACCAGCAGTGTCGTCTCGCTCATCGTCTATCCGCTGCAGACGACCGTATTCTCCGATAATTTCGACGTGAACACGGCAACCAACTGGACCTTGAATGCAAGTTCCTCCGACACGGCGGCCACCTTCAATTACGATTACTCGGCAGTGGGCATCCCGTCGGCGCCCAATTCGACCAACGGCACGACGCGCGGCCTGCGGATGCAGGCGAACCTCGCCAACGGAGTTGTCGCCGCCCTTTCCCTCTCGCCGACGAACCGGAGTTTTTCCGGCGATTACCGCGTGCATTTTGATGCATGGATCAATGTGAACGGCCCGTTGCCGGGCGGCGGCGCCGGCTCGACCTTGTTTCTCACCGGCGGACTCGGCACCTCCGGCACGCGCACCGAATGGAACGGCAGCGGCTCGACCGCCGACGGTTTTTATTTCGCGTGCGACGGCGACGGGGGTGTTTCACCCAGCCTCACCGGTATCAACGATTACACCGTCCTCACCGGCACGACCCTGCAAGGCAGCAGTTCCGGTTATTATCTGGCCGGTACGGATTCCACCGCGCGCGGTTTCGCCAACCTTTATTATCAAAGCGCCATCACGAACTCCCACGCCCCGCCAACCTTGCAACAGGAGGATTATCCGTCGCAATCCACCAACGCGCTCGACCCCGGCAAGTTTGGTTTCGCCTGGCACGATGTCCTCGTCTCCAAGCGCGGCTCAACCGTGGACTGGGTGATCGATGGCATCCGCTTCGCCGTGATTTCCAACGCCACCTTCACTGCGAGCAACGTTTTCGTCGGCCACTGGGATGGTTTCGCCTCGCTCTCGGCGAACAACGCCATCAACTTCAGCCTCGTGGACAACGTGCGCGTGGAACAGCCCGCCGCCCCGCCGCAGTTCACGCTGCAACCCATCGCGCAAACCGTGACCCTCGGAACGAATGTCACCTTCACCGCCGCCACGACCGGCCTACCGGCGGCGAATTACCAATGGCAGTTCAACAGCACAAATATCCTGGGCGCTACGAATTCAAGCTACGCGCTCGCCTTTGTCGCGCAGACGAACGCCGGAAATTATTCCGTCATCGCCACGAATATCGCCGGCTCGGTCACCAGCACCAACGCGGCGCTCGCCCTGGTGTCGCCGGATGCAGCACAGTTCACATCCATCAGTCTGCAAGGCGGCGCGTTGCAGGTCGGTTTCGGCGGTGACCCGTATTGGACCTATACCGTCGAGGTTTCGACCAACTTGACGGACTGGAGCGCCCTGACCAATATGGTCAGCACGAACGGCGTCTTCAATTTCACCGCCGCCGTGACCAATGCGCCCCAGGAATTTTTCCGCGCGCGTGTCGGCCCGTAAAATTTATTAGACATGAAAATATTCCCGCTCATCGCCCTTTGTGCTTCGGCAATCATCTTGAACGGCTGCGCCTCCGCGCGCGTCGGCAAACTGGAGTCGCGCAGCGGCGATGAGATCGTGGCCGCGGGACAATTTTTCCACACGGGTACGCGCGTCGTCCTGTGGATCGACCCCGGCGGCTATGACGCCTACCGCGTGGAACGGCGCTTCTCGCCGATCGAGGATTCGGACTGGAAAACCTCAAGCGAGCAGGTGAAGTCGCTCACGTCGCCCAACCGCTATGGCATGCGCAAACGCAACCTGACCACCAACGAGATCGAACGCGTGCGCGGCGGCGGCTGGGACCTGCCCACGCTGCAAAAGGTCGTGGACCAGTTCGTCCTGCACTTCGACGTCTGCGGCACTTCGCGCACCTGTTTCTTTGTGCTGCATGATGACCGCGACTTGAGCGTGCATTTCCTGCTCGACGTGGACGGCACCATTTACCAAACCCTTGATCTGAAGGAGCGGGCGTGGCACGCGACGACGAGCAATGACCGGTCGGTGGGCGTGGAGATCGCCAACATCGGCGCGTATCCGGCGGATGGAAAAAACCCGTTCGATAAATGGTACGGGACAAATGCGGACGGGCAGGTGTTTCTGAATTATCCGAACCGTTTCGGCACCGCAGGAATGTACACGACGAATTTCATCGGCCATCCCGCCCGCAACGAACCGGTGCACGGAACCATCCAGGGCGAGGACCTGGTGCAATACGACTACACCCCGGAGCAGTATGCCGCGCTCATCAAGCTGACCGCGACGCTGTGTAAAATTTTTCCGAAGTTGAAATGCGATTACCCGAAGGACGCGGACGGCAAATTGATCACGCACAAGCTGCCGGATGACGTGCTGCAAAATTACGAGGGCGTCATCGGCCACTATCACATCCAGACGAACAAGGTCGACCCCGGCCCGGCGCTGGACTGGGAAAGACTCATCGGCGGCGCGCAGGCGCTTCTGGGCCGGACTTCCAGGCAAACCAATTCTGCGCTGCTTTCGCCGCGCCAGCGTGACTTGCGGGGGCGTTAAAGCCTGGCAAGGCGAAGGTTATTTACCCTGCAGATGAAGCTGGTCGTAAAATTTCACCAAAAGTTGTTCTTGCCGACGGCCAAATAAGTGATTCATAAAGAATGCAAAATACATTAACGCTTTTATCAAAAAAACCCCGGCAAAAACGCCAATAAAACAACCGGCCCAAAATCCCATCTGACTGTAATTGTTTGTTGCTGCCTGCCAAAAGCAGGCAGCACATAAACCCAGATAAAAGATTGCAAAACTTAACAAGAACCACGCCCGGCGTCTGGCGGACTGGTTTTGTTTGCGGGTTTTTTCGACAAATTCCGCATCCGTCAGCCTATGCCAGCGAAAAAGTTTCATCAGAAACTTTTAATACCGCGGCAGGCTGCGGTCAATCTCCGCCGCCCATGCGTTCGTGCCGCCGGCCACGTTTTTGACGTATTTGAACCCCTGCTCGCGCAAAAAGTCCGCCGCCTGCGCGGAACGCGCGCCGACTTTGCAGAGGAGATAATACTGCGTGTTCGGGTCGAGTTCCGTAAAGCGCGATTGCAACTGGCTCAATGGCAGCAACGGCACGCCGTCAATTTTGGCGATCTCGTATTCAAACGGCTCGCGCACGTCGATGACCTTGATGCCGAGCTTCGGGTCATCGAGCGCCTTCTTCATGTCCTGCACGGTGACTTCGCCGGCATTTTCCTCTTCCTTCACCGGTTCGATGCCGCAAAAGACCTCGTAATCGATCAGTTCCTTGATGGTCGGGTTCTCGCCGCAAATGGGACACGCAGGGTCTTTGCGCAATTTCAATTCCTTGAACTTCAGTGTCAGGGCATCGAACAACACGAGCCGCCCGACGAGCGAGGTGCCCTTGCCGATGGCCAGCTTCAAGATTTCCGTGGCCTGGATGCAGCCGATGATGCCGGGCAGCACGCCAAGCACGCCGCCTTCCGCGCAACTGGGAACCATGCCGGGCGGCGGCGGTTCGGGATAAAGACAGCGATAACACGGCCCGCCGAGATGCGGCGCAAACACACTGGCCTGGCCCTCGAACCGGAAGATGGAACCGTAAACGTTCGGTTTCTTGAGCAACACGCAGGCGTCGTTCGTCAGGTAGCGCGTGGGGAAATTATCCGTGCCGTCCACCACGATGTCGTAGGGGCGGATGAGGTCGAACGCGTTTTCGGACGAGATGCGGGTGTTGTGGATGACGACTTCCACGTTCGGATTGATGCCCCGGATCGTTTCCTTGGCGGATTCAGCCTTCGAGCGGCCAACGTCCGCGTCCGTATGCAAAATCTGCCGTTGCAGGTTGGAATAATCCACGGTGTCGAAATCCACGATGCCGATCTTGCCGATGCCCGCGGCCGCGAGATACATCGCGATGGGCGAGCCCAGGCCGCCCGCGCCGATGCACAGCACGCTGGCCGCCTTGATCTTCTTCTGCCCCGCCAGGCCGACCTCCGGCAATATCAGATGCCGCGAGTATCGACGGATTTCTTCGTTGTTCAGTTGCATAGATTCCTGTTTAAAAGGGAAATTATAATAATGCAGGTTGCACGAAAATCAAGTTACACGATTAATGGCGGTACAAAAAACGGCCGAAATTGTAATGGCTTGCCATGGCGCTTTTCGCTAAAAAAGCGCATGCATTCTCACTCGGGCCATTCCTTTGATCTGTTCAGTTTCATCGCCGTGGTCGCGATTGTGGTAATTGGCTTCATTGTCAGTGCGATTGCCGCGAGCAAGCGCCGCGAAGGATTATTGGAACTGGCCGCGCGCCTGAATCTGAATTTCGATCCGGAACAAGATGAATCCCTCCCGGAACGCTTCGCTTTTTTCAAACAATTTAGCGAAGGCCATGACCGCTATGCTTCCAATGTTATTTCCGGGAATTATCAGGGCAATGAGATTCTCGCATTCGATTATCACTATGCGACTGGTTCCGGCAAAAGCCGGCAGGATTACCACCTAAGCTTTTTCATTCTGGTCATGCCGGGAATCTGGTTCCCGGCAATGACCATCCGGCCCGAAGGCTTTTTCGACCGGGTGGCCGAGGCTTTTGGCGCGGCCGACATCAAATTTGAATCTGTGGAATTTTCCAGCGCGTTTTGTGTCCGTTCGTCCGACAAAAAATTTGCCTTTGATGTTTGTAATCCGAAAATGATGGAATTTCTTCTCTCCAATCGCGGCTTGAGCATCGAGATTGAAAACGGGGTCATGGCGCTTTTTTTCAACCGAAAGATTGCCGTGCAACAGTTTGAACCGGATTTGCAATGTCTGGCGCAAATCCGCGCGCTGATGCCGGATTATCTTTTCACCCCAGCCTAATGATACCCGTCCTCATAGCCATCGTAGTCGTTGTCGGTCTGCCGGTGATTTATTTCATCGCGCAGTACAACGCGCTCGTCGCGCTGAAAAATTACATTCGCGAATCGTGGAGCGACGTGGACACGGAATTGAAACGCCGTTACGACCTCATTCCCAACCTTGTGGCCGCCGTGAAAGGTTACGCCTCGCATGAACGCGAAGTTTTCGAACGCGTGGCGGAATTGCGAAATCGCTGCGCCGCGAACAACGGCGCGGTCGCCGACCAATCGCGGGACGAAACCCAGCTTGTGGATGCGTTGAAACAACTGCTCGTCGTGGTGGAAAATTATCCGCAACTCAAGGCCGACCAGAATTTTCTCGCCCTCCAGAAGGAACTGGTGAACACCGAGGACCGCATCCAGGCCGCGCGGCGGTTCTACAACGGCAACGTCCGCGATTACCGCAACAAATGCGAAACCTTTCCGAGCAATCTGGTGGCGCGAACGTTCGGATTCAAGTCCGAGGGCGATTTTTTCAGCGTGCCGCCGTCCGTGCGGGAAGTCCCGAACGTGGATTTTGGGAGCGCCTAGACTTTGACAGGATCTGCGCTCTCCAATTGCAAAGTCAAAGTAAGAGCATAATAATTCGGCATTACAGGAAATCAGATCGGTGAAAGCTGAGCGGAGTCAAACCAACATGAAAACCAAGTTTATATTCCCCATTATAGCCACCGGCATGCTCATCTGCGTGTTTTTCATCCTGGTGTTCACTGTTCCGCGGATTATGGAGCTGAACGGGCGCCGGCAAGTATCCGAAATGACCCCGGAAAAAGCGCAAAAACTATTCCGAGCCGCTGGCGGCGTGGAGGAGATCAACCGGGAGGCAAAAGCCCTATTATACAAATTTGGAACAACCGATTGGAAAATTTTATACGATCAAGATATGACCGACGCTCCTGCGATTTATTCCCTTTATACCAATTTGGAAGGCTATTCCGGCGAAAGCTATAGTGGGACGAGCGTGTCTATTGTCCGGGAAGGTGGCAAGTACATCGAAATAAAATACGGAAACCATTGGTCGATGAAATTTTTTTATATCCTTGATCCGACCAACCTTGGAACCGTTGATCTAACCAACCTTGGAACCATTGTTCCGGCAGCAAATCTGGACACAAATGATTTCGAAGTCACCTCAAACATTTTCGCCACAAAATAACTTTGATTTTGCTTCAAAGTGATTTTTTGCAACACTTCCGCCAATATGACTCCGCTCGTCAAACTCCTGCTCGATGGCGACAGCTTGAACACCGCGCAGATGGCGCAGATCCTCAAGCTGTCCGAGGCCGATTTGAACCAGCAACTCGACGCCCTGAAAAAAGAGGGCGTGCTGCTCGGTTTCCGGCCCGTGCTGAACCTCTCGCACGAGGACACCGGCGTCGTGCGCGCCGTCATTGAGGTACGCATCACGCCCGAGCGCGGCGGCGGCTTCAACCGCCTGGCCGAGCGCATCAGCAAGTTTGACGAGGTGGAATCCTGCTACCTCATGTCCGGCGGCTACGACCTGCTGGTGTTCGTCAACGGCGCGAGCCTGCAAAAGGTCGCGGCGTTCGTGTCCGAAAAACTTTCCACCATCGAGGGCGTGCTCTCCACCGCCACGCATTTCATGCTGCGCTCCTACAAGGAACACGGCTTCCTGCTCGGCGGCAAGCCGGAGGAAAACGAAAGGCTCAAGGTCGCCCCTTGATTTCCGCCCGCAGATGACGCGGATTTTCGCAGAAATAAATCTGCGTCCGTCCGCGAAGTCTGCGAAAACAATCTTTGACCATGGACCAATCCCGCTTCATCGCCAAGCATGTCGTCAATCTGCCCAAATCGGGCATCCGCGATTTCTTTGACATCGTCGCCAAGATGAAGGACGCCATTTCGCTCGGCGTCGGCGAACCGGATTTCGACACGCCCTGGCACATCCGCGAGGCCGGCATCTATGCGCTCGAAAAGGGCAAGACGCATTACACGTCCAATCTCGGCCTTATCGAACTGCGCCGCGCCATCAACAAATACGTCGAGAACCATTACGCCGTCAGTTACGCGCCGGAAAACGAGGTCATCATCACCGTCGGCGTCAGCGAAGGGCTGGATCTCGCCTGCCGCGCGCTGATCAATCCCGGCGACAAGGTGATGTACCACCAGCCGTGCTACGTCAGCTATTCGCCGAGCATCACGCTCGCGCACGGCATCCCCGTGCCGGTGCCGACCTTCGCGAAGGATGGCTTCGCGCTCACCGTGGACGCGCTCCGCGCGGCGTGGCAACCGGGCTGCAAAATCCTGATGCTCAATCTGCCGTGCAATCCCACCGGCGGCACCTGTGACCGCGCGCAGATCGAGGCCATCGCGAAATTCGCGGTGGAAAAGGACCTCATCGTTTTGAGCGATGAAATCTATTCCGAGCTGACGTTCGAGGGCGTGCATACGAGCATCGCAAGCCTGCCCGGCATGAAGGAACGCACGATTTTCCTGCACGGTTTTTCCAAGGCGTTTTCCATGACCGGCTGGCGCATTGGCTATGCTTGTGGCCCGGCAACGCTGATCGAGGCGATGATGAAGGTGCATCAATACTCGATGCTCTGCGCGTCCATCATCGCGCAGGAGGCGGCCATCGAGGCGCTCGTGCGCGGCGAAGACGCGATGCTCAAGATGCGTGATCAATACCATCGCCGCCGCGATTTCATCGTGCGTCGGTTCAACGAAATCGGTTTGAAATGCCACCTGCCGCGCGGTTCGTTTTATGCGTTTCCCGACATCAGCAAGACCGGCCTGAACGAAAAGGATTTTGCCATCGGCTTGTTGCAGGCGGAGAAGGTGGCGATCGTCCCCGGCTCGGCCTTCGGCGAAAACGGCAAAGGCTTCTGCCGCGCCTGCTTTGCGACCAGCTACGAACAGTTGGTGGAGGCGGCGAACCGCATCGAGAAGCACGTCGCGAATGTGATCTCCAAAAAATAGCGGACATTTTTTGCCGAAGGATTGGCAATAAAAGTTTAGCCGGCCGGCCGGTGATGTACGATAGTCTGGTCAGAAAGAACGACCATGAAAATCACTGACGTCCTGCGCGCGGAACACGCGGTGTTCCACAACCTGTTCGACCACATTGAAGCCGCCGTGCCGCGGCTGAAGACGCTGGCCGAGGTAAAAATCCTGGCGGCCGTGGTGGAGGAACTGCACACGCCGCACTCCAAGGCCGAGGACGACCTGTTCATCGAGCCGCTGGAGTCGTATTTCGACCAGATGGGCCAGCGCGAGACGTTCCATGCCGAGCATGAGCACATCGAGACGGCACTGGCGAAGGTGCAGGCGACCCGTACGCTGAAGGACGCGAAAAAGGTCCTCATGAACGCCATTGCCGCATCGCGCAAGCATTTCGACAAGGAGGAACGCATTGTTTTTCCCCTGGCCGAACGCATTCTCAAGGTCAAGACGTTGAGCGACCTCGGCCACGAATGGCTGCATCGCCGCGACATGACCCTGAAGTGACAGCCTACCCCCGGGCGACCCCGGCCGGCGCACCCTAAAATTTTTGAAAATTTTTGTGGCATTCCTGCTTTGCTTTGATACATTCCCGCGCTCTAGTTGAACCGGCTTTGTCGGCGATACTGTTTTTGAATTTTGTGACCGCGAAGAAAAAAGATATGAAGAAGGCAGCACCCCGTGGCAAATCACAGTCCAGTGCCACCGCCGCCTCCATCCTTGGAGGCCCGCTGAAAAAGAACGGCGTCCTCGTGGAGGCCAAGAAAATCAAGCCGGAATGGCAGAGGTTTTACACCCACCTGCTTGAATTGCGCGAGCAGCTCTGCGCCCAGATGAACGGCCTGGCCAAGGAATCGGCCGAGGAGATGCCCGGTTACAGCCTGCACATGGCGGATTCCGGCACGGATAATTTTGACCGCGATTTTGCCCTGAGCCTGCTATCATCGGACCAGGACGCGGTTTACGAGATTGAAGAGGCGCTCAAGCGTATCGAGCGCAAGACCTACGGGGTCTGCGAACTGACCGGCAAACAGATTCCGAAGGCGCGGCTCGAGGCGATTCCGTGGACGCGTTTTACCGTGGAAGCCCAGGCCCAGTTGGAAAAGGACGGCGCGCTGAAATCCCGCCGCCTCGGCTCGCTCGGCACGGTGGATAACGTGGGCGCCGCCTCCGACGCCGATGTGGACGACGACGATCACCAGCCCGAAGAGCAAAAACCGAACAAAGAAGTCGAGAAGGAATAATTTTTATGGCACGCGAAACCATCACCATCGAATGCACCGAGGCGCGCAAGGAAGGCAAGTCGCCCTCCCGCTACACGACCAGCCGCAACAAGAAGCTTCAAACCGAAAAACTAGAAGTCAAAAAGTACAATCCGGGCTTGAAGCGCCACACCCTGCATAAGGAGATCAAGTAATATGCCACGCAAGACCAACACCGAAAAAGACAAGCGCGGCAACCGCCGCTCGTCCGAACAGCGCACACCCCGCCCGAAGCCGAAGATTGACTTCACCGAGGACGCGATCGATTTCAAGAACGTCACCCTGCTCCGCCAGTATGTCACCGACCAGGGCCGCATCCTGCCGCGCAAATACACCGGCATGCCCGCGCATTACCAGCGCCGCCTGACCAAGGCCATCAAGCGCGCCCGCCAGATGCTGCTGATGAAGTGAGGAATTTTTAAGCCAAACCGTCCGGTTGCGAAAGCGGCCGGACGGTTTTTTGTTTGTAGATTGTCTATGGCGTTTTAAGGAAGTCCGTAGCCATCTTGGCCAGAACCGGCATCCTCCCTCACCCCAGCCCTCTCCCGCTGGGAGAGGGTGAAATGCGCACCGCGCTTCGGCATAGCCACGGCTGAATTCAGCAGGATGACCCATAAATTTTAGGAAACCCATCCAACTGCTGTTCCCTCTCCCAGCGGGAGAGGGTCAGGGTGAGGGAGAAAGCACCACTATAAAAATAAACAGCCAGTGTTTTCTTGAACCGCTCTAACTGCGAAACCGGTGTGGCGCTTGCCGCCGCACTCCAAAACATGTTTGATGGGATGGTGAGGTTGACGGCTCAACGCGCCGTCTCCTGGCCTCGAAATTTTTGAAAGTGTTCCAGCCTGCCCCCAAATTATAAAAACCCCGTTCCGCCGGAAAATCTGTATAAGGGATTTTCAGCGGAGATTTTTCCTTGCCAGCCATCCGCAACCAAAAGCAGGTGGCTCAAACTGGACACACTGACTAAAAACTGTCCGGTGTGTTACGGCGTGTTTTTTAGATGGCTTCCTCGGACATCCAGTCGGCGAGGTGAATCAGCTCTTTAATTTTTCGGCGCTCATAACGATTTTTGAGCGATTTCTTGGGGTGATGATCCGTTTTGCGGAACGGATGGTCCTGGGCACGGACTGCTTCTCTGATGACTTCCATAGTATTTTTCATCATAGCATTTTCCTTTCTCAAAACTGCCGCGTAGAACACAGCCTAAACAATGCCAACCGCAGCGGCTCGTTCAGAATTCCTCGCGCAGTACATCTGAGACTCGCACGCCCGAAGAAATGTTCAAATTATTTTTTCAAAAAACGAAATGCGCCCGAACACCATTCCTTTTCCGTTTTGGAAGCGACCAGTTTCAGTCCGCAATCTTCAAACGCCCTTTGCACCTCCACAAATTCCACCGCCAATATTCCCGCTAGCACCAGCACGCCGTCCGGCTTGACCCGCGCTGCAATCTTTTTCTTCTCGGCCACCAGCAGGTTTGAAATCAGGTTCGCGCAGACCAGATCGAATTGTTTCTTTGATTTCATCGGCAGCTTGGTCACGTCGCCGCGGAAAATTTTCAACTGCCCGGAAACCCGGTTCACCCGCGCATTCGCCTTCGCCACGCGCACCGATTCGGGATCAAAATCGAATGCCTCCACCGGTTTGAAGCCCAGCTTCACCGCCGCAATCGCCAGAATTCCCGAACCCGTGCCGATGTCCAAAAACGATTTGCGAGCGCGCCCGCCGGCCGCCTTGGCAATTTGCGAGAGACAAAATGACGTCGTCGGATGCTGGCCCGTGCCGAAGCTCAGCCCCGGATCGAGCACGACCAACTTTTGGTTTTTGCGCGGCTTCCGTTTGTGCCAACTCGCTTTGACCAGCAGTAAATCACCAATGTTTATGGGCTTAAAATGCTTCTTCCACGATTCCGCCCAGTCTTCGCGCTTCACCCGGCCGATTTCAATTTTCCCAGTGCCCACATCCAGGCCGCAACCGGTAATCTGTTTGAGTCCGGCGGAAATTTTTTCCCGGATGCCTTTGGGAAACGGTTTGTCGCTAAAAACACTGACAATGCTCACGCGGCTTTCCAGATTGTAATAGCCCGCCGCCGCTTTGCCGGTCAGCGAGCCAAGCAATTCCGTGACTGCTTCTTCAGCTTCAGCCGAAGTGGCCACGGAAATTTTCCACAGCGGTTTCATTATGAAATCATTGTCATTCTCATCCTCGTCGTCATCCTCAAATTTGACCCAGGAGCACGAGGAAGACGATGAGGACGATTCCCTCACCCCACCAGGTCCCGCCACGGCGTGAAATTCAACAATTCGACCTCATTGAGGTGCGGATGCAACGCCACTTGCGTGATGCTGGCGTATTCGACCTCGAAATGATTCGTCACCGGCAATTTGATTTTCAACAGGATCGCCAGAATCATGCGGATGACCCCGCCGTGACAGAACACCGCGACGTTTTCCCCGCGATGACGCACGATGATCTCGCGCAGGCACGGTTCCACGCGCGCGCGAAATTCCCTCGCCCCTTCGCCGTTTGGCACCTTGTTCGCGTCGATCAACTCCAGCCATTCGTGCGCGGCGTAGCCGAACTGATGCTCGAACTCCGGCCAGCCAAGTCCCGTCCAGTCGCCGAAATGGATCTCGCGCAGGCCGTCGAATTTCGTCTGCCGCAGCTTTTTGCTTTTCAACGTCGGTGCGAGCGTCTGCTGCACCCGTTTCATCGGGCTGGCGTATATGGCATCGATCGTCTTGCCGCGCAGGTAAGCCGCGAGCTTTTTCGCCTGCCGCTTGCCCTCCGGCGAAAGGTTCATGTCGATCTGCCCGCCGAATTTTTGATGGTAGCGCGTCTCCACCTCGCCGTGGCGGATGAGCAGCAAACGGGTGGCGGCGGGTGGCGGCGTTTTTCTACGCCGCGATTTATTGGAAGTTGCCATGAAATTTTAGCCTGGAATGAGCGCGGCCTGTTGCGCGGCCAGCAGATCGGCGATGCCGGCCTTGCCCAACGCGAGCAGTTCGGAAAGTTGCACATCGGTAAAAGTCGCCTCCTCGCCGCTGCCTTGTAGTTCGATGAATTCGCCGCGCGAATTCATCACCAGATTCATGTCCACCGATGCCGCCACGTCCTCCGTGTAGCACAAATCCACCAGCGCCCGGCCCTCGACCACGCCCACGCTCACGGCCGCCACGGGGTTCAAGATCGGGTTCTCGGAAATCTTCTTCTCCGCCAGCAATTTGTTCACCGCCAGCGACAAGGCGACAAAAGTGCCCGTGATCGCCGCCGTCCGCGTGCCCCCGTCCGCCTGCAACACATCGCAATCGATGCACAAGGTCCGGGAGCCGACCTTGACCAAATCCACCGACGCGCGCAGGGAACGGCCGATCAGCCGCTGGATTTCCGACGAACGGCCGTCAAGCTTGCCCTTCGTGATGTCGCGCGGTTTACGGTCCAGGGTCGAATACGGCAGCATCGAATACTCGGCCGTCATCCAGCCGCCCTCGACTTTTTGCTCCTTCATCCAGCGCGGCACGGATTCCTCGACCGTCACCGCGCAAATGACGCGGGTCTTGCCCCATTCGATGAGCGTGGAACCCGCGGCGTACGGCGCGATATGGTTTTGAAAGCGGAGCGGACGGATTTGATTGGGGGTGCGACCGTCGGCGCGGGTGAAATCAGACATAATTCAGTGTCATGTTAAACGTCAACCGCAGCCGCGGGCAACGAGGAAAAGTCCGGGCTGGATGGGCTCCAGCTAGGTAGGGACGGCGCGCTGCGCCGTCCGCGCCCGTATAGCGGGCGCAATCCCGCATGCGGGATGGTAAAATCCGGCGTTTATCCATCCCTTCGGTGGCTTTTTCTCGCGAACCCAAATCAAAAAAACCCAATGTTTATGCGGAAACGGTGGCTTCGTTTGGTAAATTTCATGTTTTCGCGCACGTCGATTCCATTCTAAACAACAGCCGCACAACAATTTACACAGCGTACAGATTAAAATATTTTTTGTGACAATCATCCTTTCATCTCCCATTTGCTGGCTTCTGATTCCGATTCGGGTTTGCTCAACACTTGGCGATCACCACGCGTAACTTGCCGGCGATGCTGGGGCCGCGCATGCACCCGCGAGCCGCTGCCCCTTCGAAAATCGTAAATCGAAAATCGCATATCGTAAATTTTAGCACGCTCCCGCCAAACACCCCGTTGCGCCGCGCATCCAATTTTAAATTATTTTTTCCGCGCAAATCCTTGTCACAAAGTCACAACCGAAAATTAGCCGGACACGGGGGGTCTGATTTTGCGGCAAGGGCAACAGGGAATCCTCCTCCTCCTCGTCCTCGTTTCCGATTTCAGCAGGTAGGGCGGGCAGTCCCCTGCCCGCCGCCGCCTGCCAACGACCGCATTCTGATACACGAAGACGGCGCACGCTGTCGCGTCCCGCGTACGGGACGAGGTCGCAATGAACTCGGCGAAATTTGAGCCTTCCCGACAACCGCAACGCGGTTGCAGCGTCCAGCCCGGCGTTGGACGACAAAGTCGGCCTACGCCGGGTAATCGTCCCCACAAATTTCCCAACGCTGAAGGCGTTGCATCAAATCCTCCATGACGTAGCAGCCGACGTCAGAAGGCTCTAATCAAAAAATTTACAATCCGGCAGGGCAAAATGAATCTCGTCACCTCGTCTCCTATAGATCAAGGGTGGATGACAAATCCAAACCGCAAACGATGAAGCTCCGTCAGGAGCGAAATGTCTTTAAAACGCCGGGAGGGACGGCGTGTCGCCGTCCCCAATAAAAAGCGCATCGAACCCTCTATCGTGTTGCGCGATTGACATTTCGTCTGCCGCATGGCTCAGTTTCCGGCAAATAAAAAAATCGTATGATCCGATACATCAAGCGATACCTGGCCATTCGCAGTTACATGCGCCAACTAAGCCGGGAATTGGCGCGCCGGTTTGACAAACGTTCGCATTACTCCATTGAAATGGTCACCCAGGCGGTTCAACGCGGCGGCCTTTCCCCGGCATTTATCGCCTACGTCCATGCCGCCTATTGTGCCGGGGAGGATTTCGATGCCCACTACCAGCCCATGCAAGTGGCCTGCACCTACCGTGGATTACGTCAGACGATTGCCCGACGCTACTTTTCCCACCAACCGGACTTTGATGCCAAAACCATCATCGCGCGATTCTGCCGGATCGGCTTTGATAGCGACCGTTTCTATGAGAGCGGCCTGGGAGGCAGCGACCAGGGAGGCGGTTCTCATGATGGGCATTGAGATATATTTCCACCAAAACCGATGTCGCTCCTGACGGAGCTTGAAATTCCTATCGATGAGTTTCTACAAAGCCGCGCCAATGGCACTGCCGAAAATAGCCTGGCCGTTCACGGTTTCTTCGTTTCCAATTCCTTCACCCGCGCTTCGAGCGCCTTGACCTGTTCCTCCAGCGCCTGGCTGGCGCTTTTGCGCCCGAACGCGTGTTTGATCCAATCCTCAAGTCCGGTGGCGCTGGAGAGGATGTTCCAACAGATGACAATGGCGATGGCCCAGATGACGAGGTCGAAAGGATCGTGCATAACGCGGATGAAATACCCCCGCCGCCGTCCCCCGGCAAGCGAAATCCCGCCGGCATTGACTGTAGCGGAGCGCGACTGTGTCCCATGCGGGATCAGTCGCAGCAATGTGAAAAGACCGGAGAACGCTTTAAATTCGCCGTGAACGCGGCCTTAGCCGGAACGATGCAGTTGAGATTTTGGGGAGCACAGCCGCCCCGGCTGTTGTTCGGCGCGCCCTCGCGCCGAACACGAGCGGCGAGCGGCGCACCAAACGGTTCGATGTTCGCGCGCGTAATCGTGGGTCGCGAGGGCACGACCCACTGCGCCCGGGGCGGGCGCGCTCCCTTTTCATCTGAACCGTTCCGGCTAAGACAGGCACACAGCCGCGCTCCAATGACAACGTCAAGACCCCGGCAAAAAACCCGCTTCGCCGGGATCAAACCCCAACGAAGCGGCCCATGAACCACTTGATCTTCTTTTAGTGGTTGGTATTGTCATAGAAACCGGGATTGTCGTGGACTGTGCTCTTCAACGGCACGAAATGACCTTGGGCATCAGTGCGATATTTTGCGTTGAGAACGGAATGTTCGCGCCAATCCGCGTGGTTTTTTTCCCATGACTGAAAATGAGCCAGCCGTCCCGCATCGAACGGGATCCAGAGGTTGCCGGCTCCCAGATAGTAATAGTCCGTGCCGATGACGCCTACGAATTCATCGCCGTCTGCTATGTAGGAATCAGGCACGCCAACGGGCACTGTCACCGCCGGCGGCGCTGCGACCGCCACCGGTGGTGCTACGACTACGGGCGGTGGCATGACCACTGGCGGCGGCATAGGTATGGGCGTTGGTGGGGCCACGGGTGTAGCCGGGATATTGACCGGGGGCGGGAAAAATTGCTGTTGGGCCAGCCCGGCCACCATTGACAAGGTTGTGATGCCCACGGCCCATGCAAAAAGTTTGGTCGTTTTCATAATACCAGTTATTGAGCTTTGGGCATGCCACTGGAAATCCCGACGGCATTCGTGTTCTGTAGAAAAGATTGCTCGACTGCAAACCACGTTGCGAGCCATCCCGAAATCGCACTGCGAGTTCCTTCTCCCTCCTAAAGAGGGAGAAGGTCAGGATGAGGGAGCCTTGGTTTCACCTAGTCCCCAAATCACACTATTTCACGTGGTTTCTATAGAGCACGACATTCGTTGAAGTCGCCGCCGGTAAACTTGAATGAAAATAAAAACCCCGCTTCACCGGGAGTCAATCCCCAACGAAGCGGGCTTTGGTTTCAACTACACACTACATTTTTTAGTGGCTGTGATCGTCATCATGACGGGATTTATCGCTGTCATGATTGTCGTGGGCATCATGGTTATCGCGGACATCATGATTATCGTGGCTGTCGTGGTTATCAGCCTTTACGTCGGCCTTCACATCCGCCTTCACCTCGCTCCTCAACGGTACGTTGTGACCGTGGGCGTCATTGCGAAATTTCTCGTTCCGTATGGCATGGTCGCGCCAGTCCGCATGACCTCTCTCCCAGCCGTGGAAGCGCTCCAACCGGACCGGATCGCACGCGATCCAGACGTTGCCGGGTCCCAGATAGAAATAATCCGAACCGATGACGCCCACGTATTCATCGCCGTCCCAGACATAGGTATCGGGCACGCCAACTTCCACCGTCACTGCCGGTGCGGGTGCGACCACGACCGGAGGCGGGGGTGGAACTACGACAGGGGGAGCCACAACTATGGGGGGCGCCGAAATGATAATCGACGGCCCGGCAAGCGTGGCCACCAATGACAAGGTTGTGAGGCCAATCGTCCATGCAATAAGTTTGGTAGTTTTCATATTACTTTTCATATTACCTGTCATTAAGCTTTGGGTATGCCATCGGAAATCCCGGCGATTTCCGCCTTTAAACGGGGAAAAAACCGCCATGACCATGAAAACCCCCGAAAACAGGGAAGTTTATTGCAATCCTTTTTGCATATTGCAAACCACCGGTTGAACAATCGGCTGGAGCATTGATAGAAAAGATGTAGCCGTTTGGCCGGGGCGAGCATTCTCCCTCACCCCCGCCCTCTCCCGCTGGGAGAGGGAGAAACGCCCGCTGCGTTTTGACTTGGCCACGGCTGAATCAGCAGTATGACTGACAAGTTTTAAGTAGTTATCCAACAGCTGTCCCCTCTCCCAGCGGGAGAGGGTCAGGGTGAGGGAGAACGCAACACCATGGAATAAACCGCCCTAGATGGAGGGAAGGATATTCCAACAGATAACAATTCCCTCCGTTATCTCCGTTTCCTCCTGTTTAAAAAAACGGGGGTTTTGCCGTTCACGCCGCGACAAGAGCGCGCTCTTTCAATGCGGCGAAGAGGCTCTCAAAAATCCATTTGCCATCGTCGCTGCCGAGCAATGTTTCACACGCGCGTTCCGGATGCGGCATCAGGCCGGCCACGTTGCGCCGCTCATTGCAGATGCCGGCGATGTTCTGCAACGCGCCGTTCGGATTCGCGCCGTCGGTCAAATTGCCGTCCTGATCGCAATACTGCCAGAGGATCTGGTTGTTGGCCTTGAGTTTCGCGAGCGTTTCCTCGTCGGCAAAATAGCAGCCTTCGCCGTGGGCAATCGGTACACGAAGGATTTTTCTCGCCGGAATTTGGCTCGTGAACGGCGAATCGTTCGTGGCGGTCCGGAGATGGATGTATTCGCAGTGGAATTGCAGGTCCCGGTTGCGGATGAGCGCGCCGGGCAGCAGGCCGGCCTCGGTCAACACCTGGAAGCCGTTGCAGATGCCGAGGACCAGGCCGCCGTTGTCGGCAAACTGTTTCACCGCCTGCATGACGGGGCTGAACCGCGCGATGGCGCCGCAGCGCAGGTAATCGCCGTAGCTGAAGCCGCCGGGCACGATGACGCAGTCAACGTCGCCGAGCGAGGCGTCCTTGTGCCAGACAAGCCGCGCCGAATGGCCGAACAGGCGCATGGCGTGGACGGCGTCCTGGTCGCAGTTGCTGGCGGGAAATTGTAATACGGCAAAATTCATTTGATTTACGATTTACGATTTACGATTTACGCGCGAACCGGCAAGCGGATCGTCAATCGTAAATCGCATATCGTAAATTCTTTATTCGATTTCGAGTTTATAATCCTCAATCACCGGATTGCTCAAAAGCTTGTGCGCGGCATCGTTCAACGCCTTTTGGGCGGCGGCCTTGTCGGTGCCGGGCGCGAGGTCGATCTCGATGTATTTGCCAATGTGGACGCCGGTGACATCCTGATAGCCCATATGTTCGAGGGCCTTGCGGACGGTGATGCCCTGCGGGTCAACGACCGCCTTTTTGAGTGTGATGATGATTTTTGCTTTCATTCGCGCGCCCCAAGTTTCAGGTTTCAAGTTTGAAGTTTCAAGTTTGGAATTTTTCAAATCACGGCAGGTCGAAAAAAACGGCAGGGTCTTAACCGGAACGAATCAGTTGAAATTTTGGGAGCACAGCCGCCCCGGCTATTATTCGGCGCGCCCTCGCGCCGAACACGAGCGGCGGGAGGCACGCCAAACGGTTCGAGGTTCGCGCGCGTAATTGTGGGTCGCGAGGGCGCGACCCACTGCGCCCGGGGCGGGCGCGCTCCTTTTTCAACTGCATCGTTCCGGTTTAAATTGGCGGGGAGAGCGTCCTCGCGAGCCGCTTAAACCCATGGCTCACGCCGGCTCGCGAGGACGCTCGCCCCGCCGGATTTCTTGATATTTAAATACTGCTGAAAAAACGCATCGTCTGACCCGATACCCCCCGGCCGGCGGTAATTTAATTTTCGTTCAAGCAGGTATTGTCTTTTGCCGATGTTTTGGCGAAGTTGTTCCCATGCGTATTTTGAATTCTCCGGATTCCGCCACCACTGGCGGCCATGAACGCAAACTCGACACTTGCACCATCGTCATCTTCGGTGCCAGCGGTGACCTGACCGCGCGCAAGCTCATCCCCGCGCTGTATCACCTCTTCAAGGACCATCTGATGCCCGAAAAATTCCGCGTGGTCGGTTTTGCGCGGCGCGAAAAGACGGATGTCCAATGGCGCGCGGAATTGCGCACGGCGCTCGACCAGTTCTCGCGCACCAAGCCGGTGGATGACAAGGTCTGGGCGGCATTTTCGGAAAACATCTTTTATTGTATTGGCGACCTGACGGACAGCGCGGCCTATGCGAAGCTGGACAAACAGCTCGCGTCCTTCGGCGATCCGGCACTGCACGACAACCTGCTATTCTACCTCGCGATCTCGCCCAGCCAGTTTGGCGCCGTCGTGGAACAGGTTCACAGTTCCAAGCTGTTGAAGAAGGATGGCCCCGGCTGGCAACGGCTCGTCGTGGAAAAACCCTTCGGCCACGATCTCGCGTCCGCGCAGTCACTCAACAAGGAACTGACGCGTTACGCGCATGAATCGCAGGTCTATCGCATCGACCATTATCTCGGCAAGGAAACGGTGCAGAACATCCTGATGTTCCGCTTTTCCAACTCCATTTTCGAGCGCCTGTGGAACCGCGAATCCGTTGACCACGTCCAGATCACGGTGTCCGAAAAAATCGGCGTCGGCGACCGCGGCGGTTATTACGAGGAAGCCGGCGCGCTGCGCGACATGGTGCAGAACCACATGCTCCAGGTGCTTTCGCTTATCGCCATGGAACCGCCCGTCTCGCTTGAAGCCGAGGCCGTGCGCGATGAAAAGGTGAAATTGCTCAAGTCCATCCGGGAACTTTCGGCAGCGGACGTCGCGAAACAGATCGTGCGCGGCCAATACTTCGCCGGCAGCGTCGGCAGCGAGATGCGCCCCGGTTACCGGCAGGAAGTCAAAGTGAAGCCGGATTCTAACGTCGAGACGTTCGTCGCGTTGAAAATGTTCATTGATAACTGGCGCTGGAGCGGCGTGCCGTTTTACCTGCGCACCGGCAAAAATCTGCCGATGAGCGCGAGCGAAGTGCGCATCCAGTTCCGGCCCACGCCCAATGTGCTTTTTGCCGCGCAATGCGGTTCACATCTCGATGCCAATGCGCTCACGCTGCGTTTGCAGCCGAACGAGGGCATTTCGCTCCGGTTCAACGGCAAGGTTCCCGGCACGACCATCAGCGTGCGCCCCGTGCGCATGCATTTCAGCTACGACGCGGAATTCGGCGCCTACACGCCGGAGGCCTACGAACGGCTGTTGCTCGAAGCCGTCGCCGGCGATGCCACCCTCTTCATCCGCCGCGACGAAGTCGAGACCGCGTGGAAGATTGCCGACTCCATCCGCGCCGGCTGGGAAGGCAAATCGCTCACGAACCGTGAATTTTACGCCGCCGGCACCTGGGGCCCCATCGCCGCCGAAGACCTGCTCGAGCAACTTGGCCACACGTGGCACGAGCCGCTGGTGATAAAATGACACCGTGTCGGGCTCACTAAAAAAATCGGATCGCGAACAGCACGAGCAAAAGGTGTGCGAAGCCACTGATGTAGTACTGGGAAAACTTAAATTATCAGAAGAAGGTTGGTGGGAAGCGAGAGTGGCAATTGGCGGGAAATCTGTTGGATTCAAAATTGGCGGGTCAAAAGAACCAGACGCCAATCTGATCGCTCACGCACGAGACATTGTTGGAACATTCGCCGCGTTTGAGAAAATGGTCGCAGAGTTTCTTTTACTGGAGTCAAAACGTTTGGCGCCGTTGACACACGAAATTCAAAAACTAACCATCAATGATGTCATGCTAGCCTGGCCCAAAAGACCGAATGACGGGATGATTTTTTTTAGCGGTATTGATGAATACCGGATTTGGAGATGTGATTATAGCAACAGGAAACCACAGGGTTTGGGCTTTGATGACTGATTAGTTCAAAATTGCGTTGCGGAATAATTCTCATGCAAAAATTTCAATTCCTTTCCTTCCTTGCTGGAATTATTTTGGACGCCGATACGGCGTCCATCTCGATACAATTTATAAAATGAAATTAAAATTACTTTCCTGCGCACTTTTATTGCTGACGCTCTTATCGCTTCCGGCGGACGAGACGCCGAAAGATTCGCCTGCGCTCAAAGACACGGTGATCCTGATCATCCGCCACGCCGAAAAACCGGACAGCGGTTTCGGGCTTTCGCCATTGGGCGAACAGCGCGCGCAGCTTTACGTGAATTATTTCAAAAATTTCACGATAGATTCCACGCCGTTGAAGCCTGATTATATTTTCGCCACCGCCGACTCCAAGGGCAGCCGCCGGCCCCGCCTGACCGTCGAGCCGACCGCCAAGGCCCTCGGACTCGCGATTGACAATCGTTTCAGCGACAAGGATTTTCAGAAACTGGCGGATGAAATCCGGTCCAAACCCCATGGCCGGGTCATTTTGATCGCCTGGCATCACGGCGAAATCCCGCAATTGCTGCAGGCGCTGGGTGCCGATGCGAACAAGCTGATCCCGGACGCAAAATGGCCAACCGATGTCTTCGGCTGGTTGATTGAACTGCGCTACGATGCGGCGGGACATCTGATCGAAAGCCGGTGCATCAATGAAAAACTGATGCCGGATGACGACACCAAGCATTCGGAGAAATGATGAACCATCCGGAAGGGACGGCGTGTCGCCGTCCCCATATTTTTTGATGCGATAACTTGGGGTTGGCGATAGGTTAACCCAAAGTTAATTTGGGACGGCGACACGCCGTCCCTCCCAAATAAAATTTATGAAGAACTACGAACTCCTTACCTTCGCCAATGCGGACGAACTCGCCCACGCCGCCGCCACAACATGGCGAAATGCAATAGAAGCGGCCAACCTTGCGGGCAAAATGCATTGCGTGGCCCTTTCCGGCGGGCGCATCACGCAAAAATTCTTCGCGTCGGTTGTGGAGCAGGATCGTGTAGGGAAAATTTCCTACAAGAACGTCCATTTCTTCTGGGCGGATGAACGTTGCGTGCCGCCATCGGATCCGGAGAGTAACTTCAAAATGGCGGATGAATTACTGTTTAAACCATTGAAAATCGCGGCTGATAATATCCATCGTCTTCGTGGCGAGCTGCTTCCGGAGGAAGCTGTAAAAATTGCGGAGGCAGAGTTGCGCCGCGTTACTGCACATAATTCAGACAATCAATCGGTGCTCGATTTGATTTTTCTCGGCATGGGTGAAGATGGGCATATAGCCTCGCTTTTCCCGAATTCGAGTGAAAATTTTTTGGACACCGCCGCGCCCTTTCTCGTTATAAAAAATTCTCCCAAGCCGCCGCCGACGCGAATTTCGCTGGGCTATAAAACGATTTTAGCCGCGAAAAATATAGCGATTCTCGTATCCGGCGCGGGCAAGGAAGCCGCGTTCCGCGAGTCAATTTCGCCGGACGGCAAAACTCCTTTGGCACGAGTATTGCAGGGACATCCGGTGAAAATTTTCTCGGACATCAAAATATTTTAACTTGTAACCAGATAGTTATTAGTTTAGTCTCATGATGTGGCTGGGGTTAGCGGCTGGTAAAAATAATTTGAAAAGGATTGAACCTTTTAATTACCAGCAGCGTCTGTGTAAGTGCTGTTTGAAAATTTAACAATTCGCTGTCCGTTTAGGGTTGGCATAGGGGATTTGCTAGCGGCGTAGCTCGGACAGCGCCCCCAAGTTGGCTGCGCCGCCCTTCTGAGCGCCTTGGTGAAGGCGTATAATCCTTGTCACCACGAAGGCCGGACGAAAGTCCGGCCTTCAAACTTTTTACGGGGAATTCCGAATTGCCCCGCCTCAAATTTTTGCTAGAATCTTCTACGCATGAAACATCAACTGGATTTCGAGAAACCCATCACGGAATTGCAGAACAAGCTCGACGAACTGCGGGCGCATCCCGAAAAACATTCGCTCGGCATCAGCTTCGAAGAGGAAATCCAGCTCATCGAGAAAAAGCTCGAGGAAACGCGCCGGCACACCTTCACCCATCTTACGCCCTGGCAGCGCGTCCAGCTCGCGCGCCATCCCAAACGCCCGTACACGCTCGATTACTACAAGCGCACGTTCACCGATTTTCAGGAATTGCATGGTGACCGCATGTATGCGGACGATCACGCCATGGTCGGCGGTTTTGCGCGGCTCGGCGGACATCGGGTCGTGGTCATCGGCACGCAAAAAGGCCGCGATACCAAGGAAAACATACTGCGCAATTTCGGCTCGGCGCATCCCGAAGGCTACCGCAAGGCGCTCCGGCTGATGCGGCTGGCGCATAAATTCGGCCTGCCGGTCATCACCTTGATTGACACCGCCGGCGCGTTTCCCGGCGTTGCCGCGGAGGAACGCCACATCTCCGAGGCCATCGCCGTCAACCTGCGCGAAATGGCGCTGTTCGAAGTGCCCATCATTTCCGCCGTCATCGGCGAAGGCGGTTCCGGCGGCGCGCTGGGCATCGGCGTGGCAGACCGCGTGTTGATCCTGGAGAACGCCTATTATTCCGTCATCAGCCCGGAAGGTTGTGCCGCGATCTTGTGGAAGGACCGCGCCAATGCCGGCAAGGCCGCCGCCGCGCTGAAAATCACCGCCAAGGATCTGTTGCACCTCAAGCTCGTGGACGAAATCGTTCCCGAACCGCTCGGCGGCGCGCACACGAACTATGACGCGACGGCCGAGACGCTTAAAGCGCATCTCATCAAACATCTCGAAGCGATCATCGCGCTCCCGGTGGCCGAACTCCTGAAACAACGGTACGGAAAATTCCGCGCGCACGGACATTTCCTGGAAGTGGCCGAGGCCGTCGACATGAACCCGGCCAAAAACGGGGAACCCGCCACCTTGTGAGCATGCTTTATCCCCTGGTTTTCGAGCCGATTTTCAAGGACCGCATCTGGGGCGGGCGCGAGCTTGAAAAGCTTTACGGCAAAAAACTTCCCGCCGGCAAACCCATCGGCGAATCCTGGGAGGTTTCCGACCGGCCGGGCGATGAAAGCGTGGTCGCCAACGGCCCGCTCGCCGGCAAAAGCCTGCGCTGGTTGATGCAGCATCACGCGGCGGAAATCCTGGGCAGCGCCCGGCCCGCGACCGAAAACCGTTTTCCCATCCTTTGCAAGATCCTGGACGCCCGCGAAAAATTGTCGCTGCAGGTCCATCCCCCGGCGAAAAAGGCCGCCGAACTGAAGGGCGAGCCGAAGACTGAAATGTGGTTCATCGCCGACGCCGCGCCGGACGCCAGCCTGTACGTGGGCCTGAAACGCGGCGTTACGCGCCCGGAGTTCGAGCGCAAAATCGCCGACGGCAGCGTGGCGGATTGCTTCCACAAAATCCCCGTGCGCGCAGGCGACACGATGTTTCTGCCGAGCGGGCGCGTGCACGCCATCGGCGACGGCCTGGTGATCTTCGAGATCCAGCAAAATTCCGACACGACGTATCGCGTGTTCGACTGGAACCGCACCGGCCTCGATGGCAAGCCGCGTGAATTGCACATCGCGCAATCGCTCGCGAGCATCGATTTCAACGACTTTGAGCCGAAGCTCGTGCCGGAAAACTATCGCCAGGCGAATGGCTTCAAATTCCGGCTGCTCGTCGAGGACCCGCTGTTCACCGTGCAGGAAATGGCCTTTGCAGACGCCGGCATATATTTACCGGCGGGAAATTATCTGCGCATCATCGCCGTCACCAAAGGCGCGGCGCAAATCAGCGACGGAACAATTTTCGTGAACCTGAAAGCCGGCCAGTTCTGCCTGTTGCCCGCCTGCTTGAACAACGTGGAAATCAAGGCACAGGCACAGACGAATTTTTTGTGCGTGGAGCCGGATTGATTTACAGCAGCCGAGGTAACGAGGCTCCATTTGAAAAATTTAAATTGATCAGAGCCTCCTTACGTCGGCTGCTACAAGATCAATTCCACGACAAGTCATCCGGTGCCTGCGAGAGCAGTTTGTTTTTCCAGCCGCCCTTGGTTTGCAGGATTTTCGGCCAGAGATTTTCCGGCGGCGTTTCAAAGACGAGTTCGATGGAGGCGGGAAAGGTCAGCCACGCCTTGCGCTTCATCTCGCCTTCGAGCTGGCCGGGGCTCCAGCCGGCGTATCCGGCGAACAGCCGGACTTTTTTTGTCGGCGAAAAGCTTTCACCGATCTCCAGCAGGTCGTCGAGGGAATGACCGAGCGAGAGATTCGGCATCACCCCGGCATCGGGGATGAAACTGTCCGTGTGGAGATAACTCAATGCACCGGGTTGCACCGGCCCGCCGAGAAAGAGCGGGGAACCTTTGATCATGTCCGGCAGGTCGGCCACGATGAGTTCGCCGGCGGTCTTGCCGAGCGCCCGGTTGAGTACCAATCCAAAGGCACCCTCGGCATTGTGCTGGCAGACCAGCACGACCGTATGAGAGAAAAAGGAACCCCCGAGCTGCCCGCTGTCGAGCAGCAACTGGCCTTGAAGAAATTTACCTTTGTCAGCCATCGCCACCAGTAATGTGCATCAAAAAGCCGCTGCTGGCAAAAAACTTTTGAAATTCTTTGAATCGTCAAAGCTGGCGGCCGGTCATTCGCGGCAAGCGAGTCACACTCTTATTTTAATTCCCTGCCAACAGGCAATTGTCCAGGCTGCAAAAAGGTTTTTACAAGTTCGCCTTCGCCGCAAACGATCAAGCCGGAGAATTTTTTGAACCATTTTCCCTCCGGCACTTCGGGATTGGCGCGGAGCCATTCCGCCAAAAGTTCAAATTGTTCCCCGGAGATTTTTCGCCCGATGGCGCGGTCAAGCAAATGGTCAAGCAGTTGTGGCGGAATTCCTGTCCGACGAATGCGCGGCATATTATTCGCCGTAAAATCCGCGGTGAATTTCTTTGCGCAATTTTTTGATTTCTGCCGGGTCTTTGGTTTCCACCATTTGTTCCACCAGCACGCGCAATTCTTTTCCGGAAAGTTGACGTTCGCGTTCGAGCTCGTGAACGAAATGAATGATGTGCGATTGTTCCTCGCGTGGCAGTTGCTTGATTTCTTTAATGACGGCGGTGGCGGTCATGACTTGATTTTCGTCGGAAATCGGATTTGAGCAAGGGGAAATTTAACCGCGATTCCAAAACGCGGCAAATGTTGATGGAAAATGAAAAAGCGTTGAAACGGGATTCCGCTTCAACGCTTCAACGCTTCAACGCTTTAACCGTCTGAAAAATCACGAATTAGAGCGATTTCACCTTTTTCACGATGGCCGCGGCATCGATGCCGAAGGCCGCCATGAGCTCGGCCGCGTGGCCGGAGCGCGGAATGCCGTTGACGGCCAGCTTGTGGACCTTCACGCCCGCGCTGGAAAGTTCGCCTGCGACCGCGTCGCCCAGGCCGCCTTCGCTATAATGATCCTCGACGGTGATGACGGTGTTGTTCGTCTTTTGGGCCGCAGCGAGGATTTCCTTTTTGCCGAGGGGCTTGATGCTGTAAGCGTCGATGACGGTGATATTGATGCCTTCGGCCTTCAACTGGTCGGCGGCTTTCAATGCTTCGAACAAGGTGACCCCGGCGCCGACCACCGTGGCTTTGGTGCCTTCGCGCAGCACTTTCGCGCCGCCGATGGGGAATTGTTCGTCGTTGCCGTAGATGACCGGCGTCTTCGGGCGCGACGTGCGCAGGAAGCAGACGCCCTTGTGCGCGGCCATCTGTTCGAGCAATTTTTCGGTGGCCACGGCTTCTGCAGGGTACAACACCGTGCTGCCGACGACGGCACGCATAAGCGCGAGATCCTCCAGCGCCATCTGCGACGGGCCGTCTTCGCCGATGCTGATACCGACGTGCGAGCCGACGAGCTTGATGTTCGCCTGGGAAATACCGGCTACGCGGATATGATCCGCCGCGCGCGTGAAAAACGTCGCAAATGTCGAGGCGAACGGAACGTGGCCGCGCGTGGCAAAACCGACGGCGACGGCGACGAGGTTCTGCTCGGCAATGAAGCATTCGATGGAACGATGCGGGAACGCCTTGAAAAATTTATCCGCGTAGGTGGAATTTTTGGTATCGCCGTCCAAGGCAACCACGGCCGGGTTCGCGCCGCCGATGCGGACGAGCGCCGTGCCGTAGGCTTCACGTGTGGCGATCTGGTCGCCCAGCTTGTAGCTGATGGCCGGATAGCTTGCGGGAGCGGGGAGCGCCGGCGCAGGCAGGTCCGTCGGCGCGGGGATCGCGACGGTCAAACCGGACTTCGCGCTGGGCTGTAATTCGGCGATGGCCTTGGTGGCCTCTTCCTTGCTCAACGGCTTGCCGTGCCAGCCGTCCTGATCCTGCAAAAAGGAAACACCAGCACCTTTATAGGTTTTGGCGATGATGGCGAGCGGCCTTTCATCGAGACCGACACCGCTCAAGACTTCCATGATTTCTTCCATGTCATGGCCGTCGTCGAGCGTCTCAACGCGCCAACCGAAGGCCTGAAAACGCTTGGCATAAACACCGATGTCATGGCCGAACGCGGTTGCCTGACTCTGGCCAAGGCGGTTGCCATCAACAATCGCGATGAGATTGCTCAATTTGTAATGGCCGGCGAGCGAGGCGGCCTCCCAGACGGCGCCTTCGGCGACTTCACCATCACCCATCAAAACGTAGGTATTGTAATCAAGCTTGTCCTGCTTGGCCGCGAGCGCGACGCCCACGCCGACACCCAGACCCTGGCCGAGCGAGCCGGTCGCAACGTCCGCGAACGCGAGGCGCGGCGTCGGATGACCTTCGAGGTCGCTGGTGAACTGGCGCAATTTGAGGATTTCGCCGGCGGGAATGAAACCATTTTCCGTCCAGGCGGCATAAAGCAAAGGCGCGGCATGGCCTTTTGAGAGGATGAAGCGGTCGTTATTGTAGTGATGCGGATTTTTCGCATCATATTTCATGTGCCCGAAGAACAGCGCGCTGACGAGGTCGGCCGCCGAGAGGCAGCTCGTCGGATGGCCGCTGCCGGCGGCGGTGGTGGCTTCGATGGAGAGGATGCGCAACTGGTTGGCGATGCCCTTCAACAATTCAATGTCCGTTTCAATCATAAATAAAATTTAGGAACAGAAAGGTTAGCCGACCAGCGGCCAAAGCCAAGGCTGAAAATCGCGAAACTGGTTACGTTTCGGCGGCGGCGGCGATTAAACGTTGAAACGCGCGCCGATTTCATTACGCTTTTCGATTTACGAATGAAAAAGCAGCAACCTACGTCCGTCGTGACCGGCGCGGCCGGATTTCTCGGCTCGCATCTCACCGATTTGCTCGTCAAGCGCGGCCACAAAGTCATCGGCATCGATAATTTCGTCACCGGCAGCGTCGCCAACATCGAACATCTCGGCGGCAACCCCAATTTCAGATTTGTCCAGCAGGATGTCACCGAATTTCTGTTCCTGCACGGCCCCGTGAACTATGTCTGGCATTTTGCATCGCCGGCCAGCCCGATTGATTATCTGAAGATCCCGATCCAAACCCTCAAGGTCAGTTCGCTCGGCACGCACAAGGCGCTCGGCCTCGCAAAAGAAAAGAAAGCGCGCTTCCTCATCGCCTCGACCTCGGAAATTTACGGCGACCCGCTCGTCCATCCGCAACCGGAAGAATACTGGGGCAACGTCAACACCATCGGCCCGCGCGGTTGCTATGATGAGGCGAAACGCTTCGCCGAGGCGATGACGATGGCCTACCACCGCGAGCACAAGGTCGAGACGCGCATCGTCCGCATCTTCAACACTTACGGCCCGCGCATGCGCATCAACGACGGCCGCGTAGTCCCGGCGTTCATTTCGCAGGCCATCACCGGCAAACCCATCACCATTTTCGGCAAGGGCACCCAGACGCGCAGTTTTTGTTACTACGCCGACCTGATCGAAGGCATCTACCGCCTGATGATGAGCGACTACGACCTGCCGATGAACATCGGCAACCCGACCGAGATGACGATGCTCCAATTCGCCGAGCAAATCGTCGCCAAAACGAAATCGAAGAGCAAAATCGTCCACAAACCGTTGCCGCAGGATGATCCGAAACAGCGCAAGCCCGACATCACCAAGGCGAAAAAAATCCTCAAATGGGAACCGAAGGTGAAACTCGCCGACGGCCTGACGGACACGATCGCGTATTTCCGGACAAAAGTTTAGCTGGAAGGTAGAAGTCAGAATGCAGAATTCAGAAGTTGGCGCTTTCTGGATGTTTCTGCATTCTTCCTTCATAATTCTTAATTCATGCGGTTCCGAGCGCGTCAATTTGTTTTAGATTTTCCCCGCCCTGCGGTGATCATGGGCATCGTCAACGTCACGCCCGATTCTTTCTCCGACGGTGGAAAATTTTTCAACCCGCAACGCGCCGTGGCCCATGCGCTTGAACTCGTCGAACAAGGGGCTGAAATTTTGGACATCGGCGGCGAAAGCACGCGTCCGGGCGCAAAGCCGGTTTCAGAAAAAGAGGAATTACGCCGCGTCATCCCCGTCATCAAAAAACTGGCGGCAAAAATAAAAGTCCCGCTTTCGATCGACACGATGAAACCCGCCGTGGCCCGGGCCGCGCTCGCCGCCGGAGCGGGCATCGTGAACGACGTCGCCGCCAACCGTCCCGACGATGCGATGTGGAAAGTTGCCGCCGAATTCAAAGCGGGTTACATTTGCATGCATTCGCAAGGCACGCCGCAGGTGATGCAGAAAAAGCCGCATTACCGCAGGGTTGTGCGCGAGGTGGAAAAGTTTTTCCGGGAACGGCTCAAAAAGCTGAACGCCGCCGGCATTTCCGATGACCAGGTGATATTCGACCCGGGCATCGGTTTCGGGAAAAATCTGGAACACAATTTACAACTGCTTGCGGCGTTGAAAAAATTTCAAAAGTTGAAACGGCCGTTGCTGCTGGGGGTTTCGCGCAAGTCGTTCATCGAAAAATTTTGCGGCGCCGGGCTGAATGAACGCTTGCCAGCCTCGCTCGCCTGCGCAATTCTGGCGATTGGCGACGGCGTGCAGATCATCAGAACGCACGATGTGGCCGGGACTTTGCAAGCCATCCGCATGACGGAAGCGATTTTGAGCCGGAAAAAAAGTGCCTGAACCATACCATATCGCAGACTTGTGGCGGCCCGCGCTGGAGATTCTCATCCTCGCGGTGCTGATCTATTTTGCGTTCAAATTCGTGCGCGGCACGCGCGGCTGGCCCGTGGTCATCGGCTTCGTCGTGATCTTGCTGGCGTTGACGGCGGTCACGACGCTTCTGAACTTGCAGGTCCTGCGCTGGATTCTTGGCAGTGCGTCCGTATTCATCGCGCTGGGCGCCCTGGTGATTTTTCAGCCGGAAATGCGGCGGATGCTGGCGGAGCTCGGCAATCTGCCGCTTTTTGCCAGCAACAGCGACCAGCGCGAAAGCATCGAAATCATCATCGACACCTGCGTCCGCCTGGCCGATGTGAAGATCGGCGCGCTCATCGCGGTCGAACAGTCCATCCAGCTCGCGGAAGTCGTCGAATCCAGCGTGAAAGTGGATTGCGAGGCGACGGTGGAGATGCTGGAGACGATCTTCTTCCCGAACAACGCCATCCACGATGGCGGCGTGGTCATCAAGGGCGACCGCATCCTGTGCGCCGCCGCGATTTTTCCGCTGACGCAACGGACGGACTTGAGCAAATCCATCGGCACGCGCCATCGCGCCGCCATCGGCTTGAGCGAGGAGACGGATGCGGTCATCGTCGTGGTATCCGAGGAAAACGGGATGATTTCCTACGCCCACAAAGGCCAGCTTGTGCGGGGCGTCACACCGGAGGAGCTGCGGTCGTTCATGTCCTCAATCATTTTGCGCCCGACCAGAACGTCGGGCATCGTCCGTTGGATGCGCATAAAACTGAACCAACCGCACATCTCCAGCGGCCCGGCGGTCATCACCCGGCGCGAACCGCGACCGGCGCCCAAAAAATGAGAAACGAACGGACTGTGAAAAACCGGATCTTACATTTAATTTTTAATTGAAGCGATGCGCGACCTGCTCACCAAAGACCTCGGCTGGAAAGTGTTCTCACTTATCCTCGCCACCGGGCTGTGGTTGACGGCCAACCGCATCCTCCACGAAAATAACGTGCCGCTCACCAACACCAGCATGAGCCCCGTCACCTATGACGATCTCCCGGTGACGTTGGTCTCCACCATCGCCGATGTGCACGGGTTCCATTACGCGCCGGTCACCGTGAAGGTGACCGTCACCGGACCGGCGGAGGTGATGAATAAATTGCAGGCGAACCAATTGCGCGCGACGGCAAACGTCGCCGGGGCGGCGCTCACGCGCGGCGAGTTGGTGGATGTGGAAATTTACGCGCCGGCGCAGGTGGCCGTCGTCAGCGTCGAACCGGACAAAATCATGGTCACACCACCGCCGCCCAAGGATTGACATGAGCCCGCAAAAGAAAATTTTCGGAACCGACGGCGTCCGTGGCACGGCAAACATCGAGCCCGTCACCGCCGAGACCGCCTTGAAACTTGGCCGTGCCGCCGCGCATGTGTTCAAAAACCTCGAATCGCAGCCGCGCGGACGCGGCAAACACAAGATCGTCGTCGGCAAAGATACGCGCCTTTCCGGCTACATGCTGGAAAACGCCATCAGCTCCGGCATTCTTTCAATGGGCGTGGACGTGCTGTTCATCGGTCCTGTGCCCACACCCGGAGTCGCGTATGTCACCCGCAGCTTGCGCGCGGATGCCGGCATTGTCGTCACCGCCTCCCATAATCCCTACACCGACAACGGCATCAAATTTTTCCGGGCCGACGGCTACAAGCTCGACGACAAGATCGAGGCGCAGATCGAAAAACTGGTTTTTTCCGGCGAAGTCGAAAAGATCCGGCCCAGTTCCGAGCACATCGGCAAGGCCGTGCGTATTGACGACGCGCTGGGCCGCTACATCGAATATGCCAAGTCCGGTTTTCCCAAGGGCCTGACGCTCGAAGGCGTGAAGATCGTTTTGGATTGCGGCCACGGCGCGGCCTACAAATCGTCGCCCTGCGTGCTGCGGGAACTCGGTGCGGAAGTCATCGTCTATGGCAATACGCCGGACGGAAAAAACATCAACGAAAATTGCGGCTCGATGCACCCCGAGGCGATGTGCCGGCAGGTCGTCGAGCATGGCGCCCACATCGGCATCGCGCACGATGGTGACGCCGACCGCGTTTTGTTGTGCGATGAAAAAGGCAATTTGATCGACGGCGATGACATCATGGCGATTGCCGCGCTGGAAATGCTGGCGGAAAAATCGCTGGCCGGGAAAACCCTGGTCTCCACCGTGATGAGCAACGCCGGACTCGAGGCGGCCATCCAAAAGGCGGGCGGAAAAATGATCCGCACGGCCGTCGGTGACAGGAACGTGATCGATGAAATGTTGAAGCATGACTTCAACTTCGGCGGCGAACAGAGCGGCCATCTGATTTTCCGGGATTTCGCCACGACCGGCGACGGCCTGGTGGCCGCGCTGCAAATCCTGCGCATCATGAAGTCGAAGGGTGCGCCGCTGTCAAAACTGGCAACGTGCTGGACGCGTTTCCCGCAGCTCGTGACGAACGTGAAGGTCCGCGAGAAAATACCGTTCGCGGAACTGGACGGCTTGAACCAACTGGTGGCCGGGGCGGAAAAGGAACTGGCCGCACAGGGCGGGCGGCTGCTGCTGCGCTACTCGGGCACCGAGCCGAAGGCACGCCTGCTCGTGGAAGGCCGTGACGCGGCAGTGTTGAAAAAATGGTCGGAAAAAATCTGCGGCGCCATCCAAAAGCAGATCGGCGTTTAAGGAACTTTCAAAAAACTGCAATCGGTGATTGCTACGCATTCTCCCTCACCCTGACCCTCTCCCGCTGGGCTTGTCATTACCCACATCTTTTTAGTGGCAATAGGATATTTGCCACGATGGGCTTAAAAACCGTTTAAAATTCAAGAAACCAAGAATAGCCGCTCGCATGGCGGCGGCCATGGCGCGCTGGATGAACCTTGATCCGTTTTCGTGGGAATGCCGGCCAGCCGCCCAAGCAACCGGTATGAGCTTATTCCGAGTTCACGCAACCCATTTCAATTGGCAGGGGAACTGAGGGAAGTAAAAAAGACATCTGCCCGCATTGATGCCGTGCAATGCGGGCAGATGAATTTTACAGACCGGCGGCTGTTTTGTCGAGTCTGTAATCAAACAGGTCGTAGCTTGGATAAAGTTTAGATGATGAGCAGAGCTAAATTAACTCTGCATAAGATGTGGGTAATGACAAGCCCGCTGGGAGAGGGAACAGCCATGTTTGTTTTTCTTTTTTGAGTACGGCTTTCTCCAATCCAGCCGCAGGTTTTCGCAGGAAACTGGAGCGTTTCTCCCTCTCCCAGCGGGAGCAGCGACAGCGGCTATGGCGGGTGAGGGGAAAGTGACCATCCAAATTTTAGGCCCGCACAATTTGATATGAGCGCCGCCTTTCCCCTCATCCTGACCTTCTCCCTTGGGGAGAAGGAACAGCAGTTGTACATTTCTACCTTCGCGAAAACCAGCCGAGCCGCTGACCGTTCATAATTCGCCAAACCGCAGCGCGTACTTCCCTCCTCTCCGCGTCCCACACAGTTTCTCTTGAAACACGCTATTTCGCCTGGCTGAACAGCGCGAAAACCCGCGGCCCGCGCGGCGTGGTAAGCGCATGTTTCTTCTCTTCCTCCGTGAGCGGCATCACCAAGCCATCGGCATGCGGGTCGTCCACCGGTTTGCCATTCACCAGTATCATGTAGTTATGCGTGCGGTGTCCGGGAATGTCATGCAGGGTGAGCTGCCAGTAGGCGTTCTCGCGGCTGTATTTCAGCGGCGCGCGCTGCCAGTTGTTGAACGTGCCGGCCACAACAACCGACACCGGCTGCGGGCCTTCACGCGCCCAGCGGAACACCTTGCTGAAACCGACCGGACGCGTGGCGATGGGACGCGGATGCGACATGGACGACCCCTCTGCTGATTAAACTTCCGCCTTCGCATCCATCGTCACCTTCGCGTTGAGGAGGCGGGAGATGGGACAACCGAGCTTCGCCGCATTGGCGACTTCAATGACTTTATTTTTGTCCGCGCCCGGAACCTTCACGGTCACATCCAGATGCGATTCCGTGACCGTGGGGCCGGTGGGCAGCATTTCCAGGGTCACGGTTGCGGTCGCCGCGATGGATTCGGGTTTGAGGCCGGCCTTGCCGAGTTCGCTGGAAAGCGCCATCGCAAAACAACCGGCGTGAGCGGCGGCGATGAGTTCCTCGGGATTCGTGCCGTTGCCGCTTTCGAAGCGGGTGCTGAAGGAATACTGGGTATCTTTCAACACGCCGCTGTCGGTGGAAATTTTTCCATTGCCGGATTTCAAGTCGCCCTGCCAGAGCGCGGAAGCTTTGCGTTTCATAGTTTGATTTTGTTTTTTGGTTTAGTTCGAGCGGTGGAAGTTAATGCGGGTGGGGGGAAATCTCAAGTGCGGGAATTGAAAAGCAGTGTTTTAACTTGAAGAAAGCTGGTGGGGCGAGCGTCCCCGCGAGCCGTCGGGAGCCTTGGGTTTAAGCGGCTCGCGAGGACGCTCGCCCCACCAATTTAAGGCACTATCAATCAAAAGTTCTCACCGTCGCGACACGAACGGGTTGTCCTTGATGTAAAACCGCAGATGCCGCTTCGCCCAATGCCGGGCATAATCCACGCCGATCCGCGGGCGTTTGACCATGGAAAATTTCTCCGCATTGTCCGGCGCGGCGATAAAAAAATCATCGCTCAGCAAGTCGTGGCCATTGAGAGCTTTATCAATCTGCATCGCCCGGCATAGCAGGCCGGGGCCTGAGGTTTTCCCCGCAGTATTTTTTACCGGCTCGACGGCGCGGATCAACACCGCCGCCGCGTTACCCTCGCGTTCGGTCACCACGTTCATGCAGAAATACATCCCGTAGATGAAATAAACGTAGGCGTGCCCCGGCGGGCCGAACATGATCTCGGTCCGCGCGGTCCGGCCCCTGGCTGAATGCGCGGCCAGGTCGTGTTCGCCCAGATATGCCTCGACCTCGACAATTTTCCCGATGCGCTCGAGGCCGGCAGTCTTGTGGACGAGATGTTTCCCGAGCAATTCCACCGCGACGGTTTTGGTGTCGCGATCATAAAAGCTGCGCGGAAGTTTTTGCACGGGTGAAGGGAAGTGGTGCCAGCGAGTGGAATCGAACCACTGACCTCGGGCTTATGAGTCCCACGCTCTAACCATCTGAGCTACGCTGGCGGCCAAACGGTCTATTATTTTGCGGACATTTTTGCTTCTGTCAAACCGCGAATTACGACCGGGGCTAATTTTCGGCACGGCCGGATGACACCAAGCCGACCGCCGGATCCGATCTTTACCCGTAAACCTGCGCGAATTCACATGGATAAAAGGCCGGCTTTTAAACGCAGACGTTAAGGTGCGAGCCGCACGGGCCAATGTCTTTTACCATGGATGTCACCCATCACTCGTCACTGAATTTACGATTTCGGAATCCAAAGACTGATGAAATCTTGAAATCCGGATGAATTATGTCCAAAGTATGGCCGGAAAAGGAGTCACGTAAGTTTTTATGCAAGATTTTGAGTCGACTACTGACGCCCCAGTTTTGCCGCGCAATTGTACTTTTACACCGGCTGATTGGCAGGCTCTGGCGCCGTTTTGGTACCCGGTCGCGTTCTCCCGCGAAGTGACGACCAAGCCGTTCGGGGCGCGCCTGCTCGACGAACGGATTGTCCTGTATCGTTCCTCAGACGGCGTGGTTCATGCCGCCCGCGACCTGTGCCTGCATCGTGGAGTTCCCCTGAGCATGGGCTTCATTGAGGGCGACCATCTCGTATGCGCCTATCATGGTCTGCGCTACGATGGCGATGGCCGTTGCGTCCGCATCCCGGCACATCCCGGGGCGGCCATCCCCCCGAAACTCCGTTTGCAGAGTTATCCCGTACTCGAACGCTACGGCCTGATCTGGACGAGGTTAGTGGACGATGGCCCGAAACCCCTGCCGAATTTTGAGGAATGGAATAATTCCGAATATCTGCAAGTATTGCCCAACAGCGTCGAGCTAAATGCCTCCGCCGGCCGGCAAATCGAAGGGTTTCTCGATGTGAGCCATTTTGCCTTTATCCATGTGGCATCTTTTGGCGAGATAACCAATCCAGAAGTCCCAAGCTATCCCGTCTTTCCCACCGCCACCGGGTTCAAGGCCGATTACGTAAGCACCGTCAGCAATTATCCGACGCACCTGAAGCATCTGAATCCGCCCGGGTTCCAATGGCGCCGGCTGTTCGAGGTGTTTCTGCCTTTCACCGCGAAACTGACCGTCTTCTTTCCGAAAGAAGGGCAATTGCACATCTTGAACGCAGCCTGCCCGGTCTCGGCCCGCCAGGCCCGTGTCTTTGTCCCGATCTGCCGGAACTTCGACAAAGATGCCCCGCTGCAGGCCACGCTCGATTTCAATCATCAAGTGTTCGAGGAGGACAAACAGATCGTCGAACAACAATACCCCGAAGACCTGCCCATCGATCTGCACGACGAGGTGCATATCCGAGCCGACCGCAGTTCTATTACCTACCGGCAAAAACTCGCCGATCTCGGCCTGGGCCGGAGCTATACCGCTTGAACCGACGATGAATGCCGATGCTGTTTCCGCCGGGGCGCTGCGATTGCCGCGCGATTGCACGTTCCTTGAGTCGGACTGGCGCGTGCTCGCGAATTACTGGTATCCGATCGCCCGCAGTTGCGACGTGACCGACAAACCGCTCGCGGCCCGGCTGCTGGACCAACGGCTGGTGATCTATCGCACCTCGCAAGGCGTCAGCGTGGCGAATGACCTCTGCCTGCATCGCGGCGCGCCCTTGAGCAGCGGGCGGATGGAAGGCGACGACTTGATGTGCGCCTATCATGGGTTTCGCTACGACGGCAAAGGCCAATGCGTCTGCATCCCCGCCCATCCGGGTGCGGCCATCCCGCCGAAACTCCGGCTGACAACCTATTTGGTGGCGGAACGCTACGGCCTGATTTGGACGTGTCTCTCCGGCCAGCCGGCCAATGTCCTGCCCGAGGTACCTGAATGGGATGATGCCGGGTACCAGCAGGCCAATTCGGTCCCTTTAGATTTGGAGGCTTCCGCCGGACGGCAGCTTGAAGGTTTCATGGACGTCGCGCACTTCGCGTGGGTGCATCATAATACCTTCGGCGACCGCAACAATCCATTCGTGCCCAATTACACCGTGGATCGCACCGCGCACGGATTGCATGTTGAATATCAGAGCACGGTGGGCAACTACCTTCGCCAGGATGGCTCGGAAAGCGAGCCCGAAAAGGGCGTGCTCAGGGTCTTCGATTGTTACCTGCCGTTTTCCGCCCGGCTGACAGTTCATCTTCCCGGCGAGACCCGCCTGGTCATTCTCGATTCCGCCTCACCCGTCTCCGCCCGACGCACACGCCTTTTTGCCTGCCTGCTGCGCAACTATGACCTCAATGAACCGCTCCAGCCGTTCGTTGATTACAACGGCAGGATATTCAACGAGGATCGCGACATAGTGCAGTCACAATATCCGGAAGATCTGCCCATCGACTTGCAGGAAGAAGTCCATATCCGCGCTGACAAAACATCCATCGCTTACCGGCAGGAACTGGGCCGCCTCGGCCTTGGCCGGGACTATACTTCTTGAAACGGTCCGAGCCGGACTTGCGATCGGAGGCGGAATGGGGCGGGCCCAGCGAAACGGGGTCAAAGTAGTTTTGACGAGTTCATTCTTTTCCATCAATGCTCTAATGGATCACCAGGTCATCAAACGTCCACATTTTGCGATCTTCACCCGCCGAATGGATTTCCGTGTCATGCCCGGATAGCTGATGAAAAAAGAGCGGCGTGCCCCAGGCGTCCACCATTTCGCCATTCGTGTTCACGGTCAATCCGGAATCCGGCGTGATAAAATTGATGTGTTTTGGGTTGTTGCCCATCAACGCGGCGGTTATCTCCGAGTTCACACCCACGGGATTACCGCCGTACACCTGCGCGAATTGCGCGATGGCATTGTGCGCGTTTTGCAGGATGACCATGGGCGGAACATTGGTCGCCACCGGTGCCGGCGGCAGCACTTGACCCGCACCGGCCGAGAGATCTTTCGGCGACGGATTGGCAACATTATCCGTTATAACGGTCGGGGCCGTCCCGCTCCCCAGGGTGTTTTGTCCGGTGGACGTTGACGACGGGGGAACTCCCGACCTGGAAAAAAAGTTTTTCGGGGCCAGAAAAAACGCCGTAGCCCCAAAGACCAGCAACAAAATTGCGACGGCGAGATATTTTTTCCTCATTTTTACGACGGGTTCATGAAGCCGAGATTGGGCGAGGCAAAGCGGCCGATGTTCGGGAAAACCGTGGAAAGATTTCCAGAGTCCACCCCGAACCACGATGCGAGGGTCGCGAAATACTGGTCGGTCGCCGTGGTCGGGATCCAGCGGCCGGTGTTCGTGTCATTGGGACCGTTGACCGTGAGCACGGGCAGCGCGCCGAAAGTCTGACCGCCGTTGACGGAACCGCTGCCGCCCCCGCCCTGCCCGCCGAGGATGATCTGGTGGCTGCCCCAGCCGTGGTCGCTGCCCTGGCCGTTGCTCGGAAAGGTCCGGCTGAAATCGCTCGCGGTGAACGCCGTCACCTTGTTGGCGATGCCGAGCTGTTCCATCGCGCGCTGGAACGTCAGCAGCGACTGGCTCAATTCCGCGAACAGGTTGGCGTGCGCACCGGTGATGACGCCGTTCGTGTTGGCGGCCGAATAATTGGTCTGGCCGGTGTGCAGATCGTAACCGCCAACCTGGCAGAAAAAAATCTGCCGGCTCATGCCGAAACCGCCGCTGGCCGCCGCCCGGTGGCCCGCTTCAATCAACCGCGCCACCATCTGCAGTTGCGGCGCGAGCGTGGATGCAAACGTGTTGCCGCCGGTGGGCGTCGTGATTTTGGTCGGAAACGGCACCGACCAGTAATTTGTCGGCGCGGTGTTGGTGATGGCGTTATTCAGAAGCGCGCCGGTGTTGATGGAATGGGCCGCGACGCCCGCGTAGGCCTTTGACTGCATGTTGAGATACTGCAGGCCCAGCAGGTTCGTCAACGCCGCGAGCCGCGCCCCGCTCACGCCGGTGAGCGAAACCGCACCGCTGGTCGAGACGGAATACTGGGTGACAATGTTGCCGACTTCGAGCGTGTTCGACCCGGCGAGCGAAATGCACAGGGAAACCGGCGCGGTCGGTTGCACTGAATTAAGCAGGTCCGCGCAACGTCCGGCCCAACCCGTCGTCGGCGGCTGGTCGGGAAGCGAGGTCTGCCATTGCGTCTGCTGGTCGGCGTGCGAAAACAATTGCGGGGGCACCGACACGCTGCCCGCCAGATATTGCGCGCGAGTCACCGGATACACCAGCGTCCCCACGTTCAACATCATCGCGAGCTTGCCCTCGTAAAACAGTTCCGCCAGTTCAGGACAGGCCGGGTGCAGGCCGTAACTATGGCCGGCGCCATCCACGTAATTGTTCGAGGTGCCCGGCGTCACCAGGTTTTGCAGGGCGCTGGAGGGCAAGGCCAGCACCGGCGTCCGGATGGCGGCGTAGTTGTTGTATTCCGAGGTTATCGTCGGAACTATGAGATTGTTCGAGTCATCGCCGCCCTGGAGAAAGATGCACACGAGCGCCTTGTAATCGCTGATGTTCGACTGCGCGACGGCGGCGTTCATCAGGCGCAGATCGCGGATCGCGGCGCTCATCGCCACGGTGCCCACCGCGGCGCAGGCGGCGCGGCGGATGAAATCGCGCCGGCTGATATCGGAAACAATTTTTTGTCTCATAAGATCATTTTTGAATCGTGCAATCCGGTGAACAGAGTATCAGGTGCACCGCCGCGCGCACGCGGTCGCGCATCTGCGCTTGCGTTGGCGGGTTGCTGTACGGGAAATTCGTCACGTTGCCGACGTAATTGATGATGTTCGTTTGCGCGGCGCCGGACAACTGGCCCGCGACCAGCAACGAATTCAGGTTGCTGACCAGGGTGGGAATGCCGGTGTTGGTGGTCAAATTGGGCGTCATCCACGGGGCGAGATTCATCACGATGGAGCCGTTGCCGGCCACGTAGCTGGAAAGGCCGTTGGTGTTGCCGGTGTTGTTCAACAGCCCGCTCTCAATGAAATTCATCGCCAGCGCCACGGTGGTGTCCGAGGTCAGTTGAAATTCCGGCGTGGTCAAACCCGCCGAGGCCAGCACGCCGGGAAATTCGTAGGTCGGATAATAGAAATTGAACACCGTCGGCGAACGCAGCGGCGATTGCGACAGACTGTAGGTCGCGCTGGTGTCGGTATAGCCCAGGTTCCAGGTGTTTTGATTGATGGTCACGTTGCCGGAGCGGTTCAATGGCGGCGGATCCAGCGGATATAAAATGAAGGAACTCTGCGTTTGATTGACCGAGTTGGTGGAATAAATCACGAAATGCAGCGGATCGGGAATGCTGACCACCTGATACTGCATGGATGGCAGGACATCCGTGTTCGGGGCGACAAAGACTGTCTGGCCGGCAACCAGGCCGTGCGGGCCGGAGCAACTGACCGTGACGTTTGTGCCCTTCTGCACAAAACCGCTCGCGCTGATCCGTGGCATCAGGCAATTGCCGGAACGGGTGAAGCCGTCGAAGGCGTTGACGGTGAACACGGAAGACGAATTTGTTGCGGTGACCAGATAACCGCCGCTGGCCGCGCCACCGGTGGTGAAACCAAGATAAACTGCGTTGCCCGCCTCCACGCCATTGCCGGAAATCGTGATGGTGATGACGTTATTGGATTCGACGTAGCTGCCCGTCAACAGGTTCGGTGCGTTGACCGTGAACTGGTTGGTGGCAGGAACCGAGACGGAATAACCCTGGTTCGGCGGCGCGGGATTGCCCGAGGTATCCGTGAAACCCAGCAACACCGTATCGCCACTGTTCATCATGTGCGGCACCGTCGTGGTTATGGTGATGGTCTGGCTGCCGTTTTGGGTGTAGGTGCCGGTGATGCCCGGTGGCGCAGGGAAAGCCCGTGCGCTGGCGGTGATGCGCAAGACCGGCTCGCGCTGCTTGCCATAGGTCGGGTCGGCCAGCTCATTGGTGCTGCGCGCCTCGTAATCCAGCAGGATTGCCTGGACCACGGCCTGCAGGTTGCCGCGTACGCCGGTTCCGTCGTTGTTGAACACCTGCGTGACCCGGTAAACATAATCGCGGCTCGGATTGCTCGTGACGAGCCGCTGGATCAACTGCCGGCAGATGAACGGGCCGACGTTCGGATGGTTGTAAATGGCATTCATCGCCTGCTCCAGGTCGTTCGAACAGTAATTGTCATTGGTCGAGGTGCTGCCGACGGTTTGCGTGCCCCAGGCCGGCGGCAATACGACGTTGTCCAACAGCAGTTTCGTCCCCAGTTCGTGATCCTTCGGCACCAGCACCATATGGTTGGTATAGTTGGCTGCCGGACCGAAACTCGTCGGCAGGCGGCCGCTGGCCTGGTTGGTCTGGTAGTAATTCCAGCCGGTGAACACGCTCGCAAAGCCCATGACCGTACCCTGACCGTAGGTCGGCACGAGGCTGTTCTGCGAATTCAAAACCAACGAGCCGTCCGGCCAGAGCCGGTTCAAGCCGATGGAGAAAAGCTGGTTGACCTCCCGCGCATAGTTTTCATTCGCATGCAAACCGGTGATGATACTGCCGGGGCCGTTACCCTGCATGTTCAGATACAACCCCATCCCCGGCGTCAAAGTCACCGATTCCAGCAGCGAACGGTAATTGCCAAAGGCATTCGTCACCAGCGTGTCATAATAGGATGACAACGCCGTCGCGTTGTTTTCCAGCACGCCGTTTTCCGAGATGACCATGGTCTCGCTCAAGGCAAAGGCCACCCGCTGCCGCAACTGGTCCGGCGCGGTGATGGAATTCTGCCACCACGCATTGAACCAGTCGCTGCTGGGATACGGATCGGTCGGGTCGGCGCTCGCGTTGGCGAGCACGACCGGCAGGGTGAAGGTCGGCGGCAGGCTGAGCTGGTTGCTGATCCACCCGGCATAGCCGAGGGCCTGCACGCTGGCGATGTCATTGGTCGTCGGCCCGAAGGTCGCCTGCGTCAAAAAGCGGGCGGCGGCGTTCGGATCTGTGTGGTCATCCGTCCAGGCCGGTGGTGGCGGCGGCGGCGTAAATGATTGCGAGCCGTTGGCAAGCGTGAGGTGTCCGCTGATTTCGCCGTTCGGAAACGCCGTGCTTTCGATGACCACGGCCGCACTGCCTTCCGCGATGATCTGCTGGATGTCGGCGACTTGCAGCGGACCGGTTGCCTTGATGTTCCATAGATAACTCCCGTTGGCCTGCGGTTTCGCCGCGGAAATATCAAAGATCAATTCGCCTGGGTCCGTCAGATAGGGATCGGAATTGATGGACTGGCCGGTCGGAGTTCCGGCCAGGTTGGTGAACGACAAATTCAATGTGGCCTGCGTTCCCGCCGCGTTGACCAGCAACGTCGCCGAGCCTACGCCCTGGCTGTTCACGCCCGGCAATGCGAGCAGGTTCGCGGAATAGAGCGTGCCACTGGAAGCCGAGGACAGCGGCGGGTAATACCGCGTCAGCAGGTAATTGGGAGTCACGGCGGCAGGCGCATTGTTCGTGCCCGTCGGGTCCTGCAACCAGGCGACCGACCAGTTGTCATTCGTGCCCGTGCCGGCCTTGTGCAGGATCTCAATGTAATATGGCTGGCCGGCGGACAGCGACAGCCAGCCCGACTGCTGCGAGGCTTGCAAATTCCACTGGCGCGACGACGTTCCTTTCTGTCCCGGCGCGGTCGGGTTGTTCGTCGGTGTGACCCAGGCGCGCAGAACCTTGTTCACCTGCTGGTTGTCGTCAGAAATCCAGAGCTGCGCCGAATCACTGCCTGCGATCCAGAAATAATAATTGCCCGTCACCGGCGCGATGAAATAGCCGCGGACGCGCTCGCCGTAATTGTCGCCATAATTCGTGATGCCCTCCAGCGTCGGCAGCGTGTTCGTGATGGTCGCCGGCGTGCCTGTCGGGATGTCCGCCACGTTCGTGCCGGGAACCCCCGTCCAGATTTCTTGCACCACCGAACTGTAATTGGTCGCAAATATTTGGATGTCCACCACCGATGCGCCGGTGCCGATGGCATTGGTCGCGGTCAGCAAAATTTGATAATTTCCAGCAAGGGTCGGTGTACCGGCGATGACCCCGTTGGTGTTGGTGAAACTCAAGCCCGGCGGCAGGTTCGAGGCCGTGAACCACAGCGGTGTGTTCGCCGCCGTCACGGTGAAGGTGAACGGCTGGCCAACATAACCATAAGCGTTCAAAGCACTTGTAATTTCCGTCGGCGCGTTGGAATTGCCGGCACCAAAGCTGTTCGTCGGATACAAACTGGTGTTTGGGATGACCTGTTCCGACTGGTCCGCACTATACCATTTCAAGTGCACCTGCCCCGCGCCGCCGGCCTGGAGATACTCCAGCTTGATGTCGTAGAGCGTGCCGGCTTGCAACATGATGGAGTTGGTCCAATCCGTGGCCCCCTGGCTTTGCCATTTGTTAATCAGCAACTGGTCGTTGACCGATAACCGGCAACCGTCATCGCTATTCACATCAAAGATGTAAAGCTCGGAATACTGCGGTTGGATCTGGCCCGTCCAGCGGACGGAGTAAAAGCCGTTGCTCAAATTCGGCGAGGTGCCGTTCGTCCAGACAAAATCCACCGTCGGATCGATCCGGTTCGTGATCAGGTTGGCCGGGTTGAAATTGGCCGCATTCGTGTACGTCACGCTCGAATTGGTATAATACTGGCCGAGCAGGCCGTAACCTTTGGCGGTCGGCGATGGATAAACCACCACGCTCGCATTCGCCGGATTGCCGAGGACATAATTCATACCGGGCAGCAAGCTCACCTGCGCGATGGCCGGCGTCTGTAAATTCAGGTTCGCCATCGGCGTCAGGTTGACAATCGCCGAACTGACGCCCGCAGCCAGGGTGACGGACGCCGGCAGATTGCTGTAATCCACCCCCGACGTGGCGAATCCCGTTCCCGAACCGATCACACCGAGACCGACCGTGATGGAATCCAGCGCAAATCCGCCGCGCGTGACCGTGAATTGTCCGAGGTTCTGCGGCTTGGCTCCCGGGTCGGGCTGCGTCGCCACCGGATCACTGGCGGAAATGGTCACCATGTTCTGCGAAGCCAGGTTGTTGGTGGCGAACTGGTAGTCGCTCAACGGCACACCGTTGTTATCCATCGTGGCGTTGCTGAACGGGTTGGTCGGATCGAGGCCAAGTTGATATTTCTCCCAGTCGTTCATCAGGCCGGTGCCGTCAGAATTTGTATCCAAAATGAGCAGGCGGTAAAATTTTGTCACCGGCCCCACCGGCGACTGGAAGGTGAAATTTGTCCCCGCACCCGGCGCGGCGATGGGCAAAATGGCCGGGCGCACGACCGTGCTCGTCTCGGACAACCAATTGCTGCCGGTCACATTCGTGAGGCTTTGCAGTTGATAAACTTTCCCGAACTGCGCCGGCATCGTGATGGTGCCGTTCGTCACGTTGTAAGCATATGCAGAAATTTTCGGGACGGAATTGGAGTTGAACGGACTGGTGCCCGCCCGGGCCTCGTTGAGGTTCGATACGCCGTCACCATCCGGATCCGCATTTGGAGCCGCGTTGGTCGCGTTGTAGAGCCACTCCCAGACATCGCTCATGCCGTTCCCGTTTTGATCGATCATCTGTCCCCGCAACGGGGAGGTGGTGAACACTACGGCCAGAAGACAGGCACCTAAAAATTTTCCGCCAAACTGAAAGCGCCGGGGACTGTACACCCGGCGACACCAAAAACGGCTTGCACTCATAGGGTCAAAGAGTATTGGTTGCACAATCCTTCATTGCCAGTTTATGTCAAGCGATACACCGGGAAATCTTCCCGGGGATTAAGAACAGATTAAAAAATCTTGCCGGTCAGGCTTTAACCGCGGACGAACACGGTTGCTGACATTTATGATTTACAATTAATGATTGCGAAAAAAGGCATGAGGCGTTTTGGAATGCGGTGGTCCCGCAAACGGGACGGAGCCGCGACAACGCTTCCAAGTGGTCGGCAGGCTTCTGAACATTCGATATATTTTCTCGCGGACGTGACCCGTTCATAATCCCTTGTTGACAAAGAAGATAGTCTGAAATACAACCAGCTTATGAAAACAGTGTTAAAGCGCAATTTGCGCCCGAATATCTGTTAGGCGTCAGCACACATTCATATTTATGACACGATACTTCATGGCCGCAAACATCTGGTTGATTTTTACCCTGGCCGTTGTTCGCGGGGAGACGCCGGCTGCTTTGGACCCCCATGTACAGGTAACGAATTCATGCCAAATCGATGCCGATATTCCAGATCATAACGAAGCGGATATCATCGTCATCGGTGGTGGAACCGCGGGTTGCATCTTGATGAACCAGCTATCGGAGAATGGTCTCTTTTCCGTGATCGGAATCGAGGGCGGCCAAAATTTGACGACCAATCCAGCCATCGCGGCCGCGGGTCTCCCGGCTTTCCAATTGGCTCAGACCGGAAAGTCCCGGTTTTTTTGGCCGGGCTGGAATCAAACCGTGCCCATGGCCGGACTGAATGGACGAACCGGTGATTGGACCACCGGAATGCTGTTGGGTGGCGGCTCATCGGTCAACGGATTATACTATGGCCGTGGCTCGAGCACCTCGTACTCGTCCTGGGAAGGGATTTCTGGAAGCACCAACTGGAGCCTGGACAATATTCTGGCAACCTTCACGGCTCTGGAAGACCACGAGGGATTGACCATCACATCCGGGGCCCGGGGAATCAACGGTCCTGTCAATGTGCTGCAGACACCCACGTTGTCGCAGATAACAACGGACGTGCTATTACCCGCGACCCAGGCCGCGTTTCCCGGCATTCCAATTGTGGTGGATTACAATGATCCGAGTGTTCAGAACTGCATCGACCCTCGGGCTCAGTGGCTTATTGATCCTACCGGTTCCCAACGGGTGAGCAGCGCGACCGCATTTTTGAATGACACGGTCATGACTCCCGAAGGTCAAGGCGTGAACGGACACAAATTGTTTGTGCTCTTCGATGCCGTGGCGGTGCAAATTGGATTTGATAAACAGGGGACTGCCAAAACCGTAAAATACATCCAGAACGGCAAACTCGTTACGGCCACCGCCCGGAAAGCAGTTGTTTTGGCGGCGGGCATCAACAGCAGCAAATTGCTGCAACTTTCCGGCATTGGCCCGTCGCAAGCGTTGCAGAATGCGGGCATCAAGCCTGTTTACATCAATGAGAACGTGGGGAAAAATCTCCAAAACCATCCCCTCCTGTCCATTTCGTTGCTGGCCGATCCCGCGGATAATGGGATGCCCTCGGGAGCGTCTTACGCCTATACCATCCATAATGTTTACTTGCCGGCAGTGGATGGTGTCGCGAGCGACCCGCGAATGGTGCAGATTTTGTTCGATTACGTGCCGACCAATGCACTGACCCCGGTTCCGACCATAAACGTTCAGGTGGAGCTGTTGAACCCTCAGAGCACGGGCAGCGTCACCATCCAAAGCGGCAACTCATTTCAGATCGCCGCGGCCGACGACGGCTTTTACCAAAATCCCGCGGACCTGGTGAATATGAAGAGCGCCGTCGAAGTTTATGTTCGCAGTCTGTTGCAGCAACTGAGTTTCCTTGACCCCCCTTACTATCAGCCCGTTGTCAGTGACCCAATTAACACCGTCATCCTTTCCGATTACAGCGATGCCGTAGTTGAGGCGTACGTGAAAAATAACAGCAATCTTTCACTGGATCCGCACCACTTTACCTCCCACTGTAAAATGGCTCTCCTGAACAACGGAGGCGTGGTGGATGGCAACACCCTCGTATACGGCACCAAGAATGTGTATGTAGCGGACGACTCCATCTGTCCCGTGATTCCCGATACCGATACGGCCGCAACCGCCATGATGATCGGCTTGCGGACCAGCGAAATTTTGAAATCTGTCCTGAAACATAAATAGTCACAACAGGATCATTGAACATTTCTGTTCCTATGGTGCCCCTTCGGAAGGCGTTCGTGCCGGTGGCACAACGGAAATTAGCCAGACACGATGTGTCTGGTGCAGGATAAAAGAAAATCCGTCCTGAAAGGGCGGCGGAAACATTTACCCACAATTTCATCCACGTATTTCCTTCGTCCCTTCAGGACGAATCAATTTTGCGTCAAACCCAGACACTACGTATCTGGCTAATTTCCGATGTCGCTCCGCGACCAAAGACGCTCACGCGTTGGCCATGACTCCTCGGGCTCTCATCGCCGGGCCCCATCAGCGCTTCACGCTGGTGGTCGTCAAGTAGGTGGAATAAGCTTGTGGCAATGCCAAATTCAACCAATGTCGCGCTGGCACTAACGAGGCGCGGGGCGGAGATTCTCATTCTGGGGATCGTGTTCGCACTGTTGACCGGCGGGTGTGCGAGCCAGCACAGCGGCAGAGCGAGAAGAGGCGCGGAAGTCTGGTTGCCAAAAGTGGCAGCGGTGACCGCCACCCCGCTGGCCCCGATTTTGACGACCGGAAACGCCTTTGAGTCTGTATTCACGTTAACTTTGGGAGACAACCCGGATGTCTCCGCGCAGGTGTCCGGGCAACTTATGGTGCGGGGTGGAAAGCTTCGTCTTGAGGTCACAAAGGCCATTGGCAAGACGCTGCGCGCGGGTGATTTTGGAGTGGTTTGGGATACCGTGGCTCATCAGGGATTTGTTTTCAGTGAAGCATTGCAAGGATATGCCCCGATCAATGAGCCGTTTTTTTGCACCAATCTGGTTACCCGGGCGATTGCCGGTGAGGCCGGACAGATTGACGGACATCCGGTCCAGCAGGCCAACGTGACGGTCATGCAGAGCGATGGTCAAACCATGACGGTGCAACTGGCCAGAGCCGGGGACTTCGGGGATTTGCCACTGAAGATCGGCCGGTTAACGGGCGGGGATTATTCATTCACACTGGCACTGGCAAAGATTGAAATGGTCGCGCCCGCGGAAGAATTATTTTTACCACCCGATGGATTCACAAAATACGAGAACGCAACCACCATGCTCAGCGAGTTGACGGAACGACAACAAAACGTGTCTGGTGCGGGGCATGGCAGCAATGATGGTCAATCAGCGGGGCCACCACCCACGCCCCAAATGCCTCACTAACGTTACGATTTCGGAGTGCGGAATGCGAAATGCGGATTTCGATTAGCTCGTCACACGTCACACGTTTTGATGCTGCTCAGATTGAATGAAGACCGGCATTTGCTTAGAGCCATCGGTCACCGATTAAAAACCTTGCCGGGGCGTGGCTCGTGCCGGAGGCACAACGGATATTAGCCAGACACGATGTGTCTGGTACCACGGCAAAAGAAAACCCGTCCTGAAAGGACGACGGAAACGTTCACTCTGAATTTCATCCACGCATTTCCTTCGTCCCTTCAGGACGAATCAATTGTACGTCAAACCCAGACACTCCGTGTCTGGCTAATCTCCAATGTCGCTCCGCGACTAAAAGCAAGCTTTCGAGGCATCAAAACAAGTCGGATTTGATATCTCAGATTTCGATTAGCTCGTCACACGTCATGGCTCAAGGGTTTCCGCCGCCGCCGGACGCGCCATAAACCTGTCCCGTCGCGTAGCTCGATTCGTGCGATGCGAGCAGCACATAGACCGGCGCGAGTTCCACCGGCTGGCCCGGACGTTTCATCGGCACTTGATCGCCCATTTTTTGCACGCGCCTGGGCGGCTGGCCGCCGCTGGATTGCAACGGTGTCCAAAACGGCCCCGGCGAAACGGCGTTCACGCGGATGCCTTTGTCCGCCAGTTGCTGCGCCAGGCTTTTCGTGAAGGAAACGATGCAACTTTTCGTCTGTGCATAATCCAGCAGGTTCGGCGAGGGATCATATGCCTGCACGGACGAAGTATTGATGATGGTGGCGCCCGGCTTCAGATGCGGCACCGCCGCCTTGGTGATCCAAAACAGCGCATAGACGTTCGTCTTGAACGTCGAATCAAACTGCTCCGTCGTGATATCGAGAATAGAATCGCTCGACTGCTGCTGGCCCGCATTATTCACCAGAATATCCAGGCCGCCCAATTCCTTGACCGCGCGCGCGACCAGTTTTTTGCAAAAATTTTCACTGCGGATGTCGCCGGGAATCGCAACCGCCTTCCGGCCTTCGGCTTCAATCAACTGGATGACTTCCGCTGCATCCGATTCCTCCGCCGGCAGATAATTGATCGCCACGTCCGCGCCTTCGCGCGCGAAGGCGATGGCCGCCGCGCGTCCGATGCCCGAATCCCCGCCCGTGACCAGCGCCTTGCGGCCCGCCAGCCGGCCCGCGCCGCGATAACTCGTCTCCCCATGATCCGGGCGCGGCTTCATTTTGCTGGCCAGCCCCGGCGGCTTTTGCGGCTGATACGGAAACGGCGGCTTGGGATATTTATTTTTGCGGGCCGAAGGCTGCGTTCGCGGTTTCATATTGAAACCTCTGCGCACGAAGCGCGCCAAGCCACATCACGCAAAAAATGCCCGACCAATCCCGGCAGGTTGATGCAAAATTCAAGTTCGGATTGCTTTATGCAACATCAAAAAGTGACCTCAAACTGTGCCGGAGGCACAACGGATATTAGCCAGACACCTCGTGTCTGGAACCGCGACAGAAGAAAATCCGTTCTGAAAGGACGGCGGAAACATACACCCCAATTTTCGTCCACGCATTTCCATCGTCCCTTCAGGACGAATCAATTTTGCGTCAAACCCAGACACTTCGTGTCTGGCTAATCTCCAAGGTCGCTCCGCGACCAAAACCGCCGGGCGTACCATTTGGGGCTTTTGGCTTGGTGTTTCTCTGCAGGTTGGATGTTGGTGCTTGAAGATTAAACCACGGATATCATCCGTCACCCGTTTTGAATCTACCAGGATTGAATGCAGGCCGGCGTTTGCTCAGAGCCACCGGTCAAATATTACAAAACCAGGAACCCGTTCAAAGACGTTGCAGCAGGAAAAGATTAATCAACAGGAGAAAAATTTTGCATCGTCTCAATCATCCATGCCCAAAAACCTGCCTTTTGGCCCGACACTGAAATTGAATGGCTTCCCGTCTTTCAAGCCCTCCACTTCATAAGGAAAAACCCCTGCCCTTTTCACAAACGACCGGTCAATCCGAAGAATCTTGCCGTCACCAATCCGGGTCAAAATCGTTTTTTTTGCCGCCGGAGGGGCTTCTTCCAAGGCAACCTCCACGCTGGTCAAGCCGCCATCGGCCTCCACGGTGTAGCCCTTTTCTTGCCCGTCCGGCATCGTTATGGTCACATCGTAATTGGTCCGGTCATCACCAAACATCTTTTCAATGTCTTCCAGCTTGCCACCGTTCAACTTCGTGGCGATGGTTTTTTGAACCGCGTCGGGACTTTCATTCAAGGTCACCTGCACGCTTAGCAGCGTCCCGTCATCGGCGAGGTTGAAATATTTTTCCTGACCATTGGTCGCCGTCAATTCCACGTCATAAGTGATTTCGGAATCGTCCAGGTTTTTGTCGATGCTTTCCAAACCGCCTCCGCCCATCAACGTCTTGATGGACGTTTGCACGGCCGGCGGCGTTTCAGCCAGCGCAACTTCAACGCTCAACAAAACCCCGTCTTCAGCCACGGTAAAATCACGCTCCTGGCCGTCCTTTGCCGTCAATTCCACGTCATAGGTGGTGATTGCGCCCGCCACCTTGTCAATGTCGCCCAACGTCCCGCCGCTGGTTTGTGTTTGAATCGTCTTTTGGACGGCGGCCGGTGTTTCAGAAAGCGCGACGGTTTTTGATTGATCGTCAGCAAATGCCGCAAACGTCATCCCACAACCGAGGGAGATCAGAACACATCGTTTGAATGGCATAAAAATTATCCTGAATTTTAACGCTTGATGATTACGAATCTCCGGTGGTGGTGATGATGGCGGTGATGCCGGTGCCAGCGCCAGCGATGATGCCGCGGGTGTTTTTTATGAATTTTGACAGCCGGCGCGCCGATATCAGACGCACCAGCCTCGGCTGCGAATGAAAACAGGCTGAAAGTGAAGGCCAGCAGAAGCATCACAAATATTCGTCTCATGGTGTTTGGATTGTGGAGGTTTTAGCTTTATTGTCAATTCGCGGCCGTGAGTTCAGAAGGTCATCGGCTTGAATGAAGACCGGCATTTACTCAGAGCCACCTGTCAAATACTACAAAACTAGGACCCCTTTCAATCCAATCAAGATCACTGCGCAAATAACAATAAAAGCCAAAAAGCTGACAAGACAACAAAGCCACTCAAAGCTGCTGCGAATAAACCAAAATATAGCTGAAATGAGCCAAGCATAAGTTAACGTATCAAGCAAAACCGATCGAACCGTAACATGGAACTCAATAGGCGGCCCCGACCAAGGCCCACGGCCCCAATTAGGAGGCAAAATGGCTATCAAGAAGAAAAAGAAGGCAATAGCCAAATTGGCGAAGCGAATAGCCAACATCAAATCGCGGTCACGAGTGAACATATGATGCCTAGACGTAGAAAGCTGAGCCACCGCCGGAATAAAACGCAAGCCGCGAAAGCGGAACCTGAAGCGGCCAACGGCGTTGGCTCCAGCGCAGTGTTAGGCCACGTTGTTCTCATCTGTCTTGTTCAACTCTCTCACAAACTCCTCCGTCGCGTTCCGATAATCTGACCAGACTGGCGAGGACTGAACTATCTGCTTGGCCTCTGCAATCTCGCAGCGCCGAAACGTCCGAACTGATACGATGCAGTCACAAATGGATGCTCCTGCCGCTCGCAATTCACTCAAAGCCTGGTCGGGCGTCTTACCGTCCGCAAGCTTCTGGCGAAGGTCTTTCGAGTAATCAATAACGGGTCTCATCTCTAAGGGTGGTCGAGTGGCCTAGACAATATGGCTGGCGATGAAAGTGAATACGGTGTCTGCTTTCCGAGTTAAACGTGGGTTGCGCCGTGTAAGCGGTGCCGAGCCACCGGTTGCGGGACATCCGCCCGAAACAACAGAGATAAGGAAAACAGTCACCATGAAGACATTCATACTGCGGGGGGCGAAAGGTGTCGAGGAATTTTAGCAGGGGACGGGTGTCTCTCTTTTGCCCGCCACCTTCCACCTTCGCCAAGGCTACGGCGGGACAAGCCGGCGGTGGCGGGCAAAAGAGAGAAGAATATTCTTGGGCTTTTCCCGGGGTAGCCTCGCAAGTTGCAACGGAGCGAGGCAACCCCGGGCTGATTGCCTTTGCCCCTTCAGGGCAAACCGGGCTGGGATTAACTCGATTGAGTCCGTATAGGTGTTTAGCCGGATTCCGCCGCCGCCGAGGCTTCCGCCGTCGTTGAAACTATGGCGGGACAAGATGGCGCGACGAGCGTTATCCGAGCTGCCAAGAGAAATTAAGCCGGAGAGCTTCGTTGTTTGGACGCGAAACGGAAAAGAAAACTTTTCCGGCAGGAATGCTTTTTTCCGGTTGACCGTTCGGGCTTAATAGGGATTAGGCGTGATTTTTAGCATCTGCTTTGGCATCTGATCTACATGCTCCAAAATATGCAAACATGACGGTAACAACTAAACAAAACAGCGGCTCGCCCCACATCAGCATCTGCGCGATAAATCCACTAATATGAATCGGGCCGTAACTGACTCTGTAATTTGGCTCTCCTATCCCGTGAACACCAGCCATCATCAACCAAATAATGACAGTCACATAAACCTGATACGCCAAACCGAGAAATCCAGTAACTCCAGCGGTCATCCACGCCCACGGATAAGAAAGCCAGCACAATATTCCTGTGGCTACAATAGCAAAATCTGCACACCAATGAAGAATGCTCAGCGGATGATCGGGTTCAGGGATGGCCATCTCCAAAATCCCCCCGATTGCAGAGAATGTCCAAATTAAACGGGCAAGAATGACCGTGAATCGTTGCATAAATCACGCCTAACGACCAAAGCTGAGCCACCGCCGACTCGCGATGTGAATCCCGATGCATCGGGAAACAGCAGCGCCAACGGCGGTTGGCTCCGGCGACTGGTTAGGCGTATCCATACTACTGTAAAACATGAACTCGGTGCTGCACCAAATCCCACTCTGCAACCAATCGCAATTCGGCGTTGGTAGTGCTCCAACTCATCTCGTCAATCATCCATGCCATGTCCAGTGGAGCTGAACCACATGACTGACCATCGCGTGTGAACACTGTAACATATCCCGGCTTATCGCCGGACGAACCCGGCGACATCGCAACGTGAAATCGCCAGGCCCGACACTCCGCTACTGCATAAAAACGTCCGTCTGGACTGGTGATGCGACGACACTCAACCAGACGAAATACTGACCAAAGAGCGACTCCGATAAAGAGCAGAGCAACACAACTGATAATGGCAAATTTGCGGCTCATGCGCTGATACGCCTAACGAAAAAAGCTGAGCCACCGCCGACTCGCGGCATCCGAAAAACAAAAGCAGGGAATAGCGGCGGTTGGCTCCGGCGACTGGTTAGGCGTCATTTTCGTGATGTCTTTCTGGATTGCTTGGCGAGCCCCTGCTCAACCTCTGCAATCTCACCGGCGCTCAATGTCCGTGGTGTATGAAACCATCGGCCCTCATTTCCGTTTCGTCTCTCTTCCAATAAATGCTGAAAATGCTTATGAAAAACGTCGCGCTTGGCAACAAACTCCTCCGTCAGCGTGCAAATCACGCCAGCCAATTTCTTGGCCAAATCTCTATCACCATCTTTCGAGATTTTATACAAACCCTCGCTGGTACTGCCTCGCGGCCCTGGCTTAGGTGGCGACCTCTGCGGATCATAATCCACATCATCAAACACAATCTTGGAATCTACCTGAAACGCCCACGGCAATATAGTGTCACGATTCCACTTGTTGCAACCTCGTAAGCGACTAATAACACGACCTCCCGAAAACTCGTAGCGTATCTTGCTGGCAGCTAGTCGGTATCCTTTGTCACGCAGAAATTCTGCGTGGATTGTTTTGGTGAGCTGTATTGCGGCAGGGTGCATGATGACGCCATATCAACGAAAAAAGCTGAGCCACCGCCGACTCGCGGCGTGGATTGCAACCGCAGCGGCAACGGCGGTTGGCTCCGGCGACTTGTTAGGCCACTCGTCTCTCATTTCTGACTCCGCTTTTGATAATAACCAACAACTGCGAATGC
>DATHOG010000132.1:0-53305 GCA_035485115.1 Candidatus Sulfotelmatobacter sp.
AAGCGGGCGCAACGAACGTGGTAAAACCAGCGTTTTGTGCATCCTTTCCGGCGGCTTTACCGCCGGGGACAGCGCAGCGCGCTGTCCCTACCAACCAGACTGACTCACTAGCCGGCTTTTCCAGCGGCAGCGCACACGCAGCGGCATTGATGCGATACCGCGGACGGAGGGTTCGGGGAACGAGCGGCATAATCAGAAGGGGTTGACGAATTCGTAGATGCGGGTGAACCAGCCCTTGTTCGTGGCGTTGGACACGGTGCCCTTGCCGGTGATCTGCACGGTGGCATCGGCAATGTTATAGCTCAATATGGTGTTCGCCGAGGTGATGTCCTCCGTGCGGATGACGCCATGCAGAACGATGGTCTGGTGCTCGTTGCTGAAGGCGGTTTCGCGCTTGCCCTCGATCATCAGATTGCCGTTCGGCAACACATCAATGACCTTGGCAGCAACCTGGGCGACGATGGACTCGGAATTGTTGATGGCCCCGGAGCCGTCATGCTTCAGGTCGGAACTGTATTCGAGCGCGGGCATCTGGCCGCCGCGGGAAAGCAGGGCAGAGGTGCCGGCACCGGCCCCATACAGAAAAGTTTTGATGGCGGCGGTGAGGCTGGAACTTTTTTCAGTCTTGGTCTCGTTGTTCTTGTTCGCGGAGGAATTTTCCTGGACCACGATGGTCACGATGTCGCCGATGGCGCACGCGCGCTTGTCCGCAACCAACGAGCGCGAGGTCTCGTCATTCCAGAGCGACTGGGCGTTCGCGTGGGCGAGCAGCGCGAAGAAGGTGAGGTATACGATGCTTGGTTTCATAGTGAGACGAGGATGGTTTTTGCGTCCAACACCTTGCCGGTGAGGTCGCGGTTGGAGGCAGTGTTGCGGGCACGGACGATTTCACCCGGCGCGCCGTCATCGAGAATTTGCACCTTGGTTTTGACGCTCAACGAGCCGTCCTGGACCAGCGCCTCGGCGCTCTGGCCGCGATGGATGACCGTGAGCGGCTTGAGCATGCGTTCGAGAATCGTCCCGCCGGCGGGCACGTCCTCGGCGGTTTCGAGCATTTCGGTTTCGGATGAAAGGTCGGCGATGTTTTCGCGGATGTTCAGGACGTCACGCCGTTCGCGGGCAAAAACCTGGGGGGTAACGGGTTCGCCGTGGGTGAGCTGGCGGCTGGCGACGCAGACTTCGCGCCAGACGCAGGCGTGGAGGTTGGCGGTCCAGGTGCCGAGCGTTTCATTCGCGGTGCGGAGCGAAAAACGGACCATGAAGTTGGGCGAGACGCCGAGGCTGGGGATGTCCTGCACGTCGAGCGTGAGCGGTTCATCCGGCAAGACCAGCGGGCTCCAGGGCTGCGCAAGGTGCAGTTCGAGCTGGCCGCGGTCCTTGATGTAGTCATTTTGCAGGCGCGCGGTGAGCAGGCCGAGCACGTCGGATTCGCCGAAGGTGCGCGCGCGGCGGGAAATTTTGATTTCGTCCGGGCCGGTAAAATTGGTCGGGCAGGCCGGCGCATTTTGTGAAAGCAACCCGCAAATTTTTTCGCGCGAAAGCGAGAGGCTCTGGCCGAACGCGGGGGCGTCGCACAGCTTGATGACGGGCAGGGGATCGGTGGACGAGAAAAGCTGCGGAAGGTAAACGCCGTCGCCGGAAACAGCGGCGACGGCGTTCAGTTGCAGTTCGCCGGCGCTCGCGGACAACCAAGAAACCGCGAGCAGGGCGATGACTGAATAAAATCTGACTTCCATACGCGAGGCGTTAAGCAGCAGGCGTGCCACGCTGGATTTACAGGGGTTTTTACGAATCCTGCATCAGGTTCCGGCAAAAAATTCCGTCTCTGCGGGGAAAAAAGTGGCTGGAGGGAATAGCAACAGTGTCGGGTGGGAATTTAAAAACCCGCTTAAAGTTTCAAAAAGAACTTGTAAGGCTTCACGTTCAAGGCTTTCGCGATCTTTAGCAAGATTTCGACGGAGGCGGAGCATTCGCCGCGCTCGATGCGGCCCACATAATTGGGATGAATATCGGCCTTTTCAGCAAGGGCTTCCTGGCTAATGGCAGCCTTGCTACGGTGTTTGAGAACCGCATCGCCAATGATTTTGCGTTGAATTTTTTTTGACAACTTCCATCACAAAAGCAGAAGCGCGGGAGATTAACCACACACGCTCCGTGTAGGAGACCGTTTTTGAGCTTGCATTTATCCGGCGAGCCGCTAAAAACGGTAACGGCGTTGGCAACATTCAGTGGGCACAGACCAATTTATGAAAACAATCACGGCTGGATTTTTTCTTTCCAAACTTTCGGGCAATTCCTTCGTCCCCCTGCTGGCAGCCGTCGGGCTGCTGTTGCTGGCGGCGAGCGCCAGTGCGCAATCCCCGACCGGCGGCACCAATTACGGCCCCACCTACACGCCGCTCGGCACCTGGTCGTTCTCCGACAGCTACGGCTGGACGAGCGACAAGGGCTACGCGCCGGTTTCGTTCACCAATCTGGACTACTCGTATCTCGGCGACGGCGCATCCCTTGTCGTGGACACCAACATTCCGGCGTGGGTGCAATACAACATCTACGAAACCAACGGCCTGACCAATCTGACCGTGGACACCGGCACGGTGTCCTTCTGGTTTGCGCCCAATTGGAACAGCACCAATGCGGGCGGGCTTGGCCCGCAGGTGCCCTCGCGGTTGCTGGAAGTCGGCAGCTACACGCCCGATTCAAGTTTTGGCTGGTGGAGCGTCAATCTTGATGCGGGCGGCAACAACCTCTATTTCATGGCACAAACGAATGATTTATCCAGCAACGTCACCACCTACCTTTCCGCCCCGATCAACTGGACAACCAATTATTTTCACAACATCGTCCTCACCTACACCTCGACCAACACCGCCCTGTATCTCGACGGCGGGCTGGCGGCATCCGGCGCGGGCATGATGGTCTTTCCCGGCACGGATGTTTTGTCCAACGGCTTCTTCATTGGCAGCGACAGCAATGGCTGCAATCAGGCGCACGGCCTGTTCAATACTCTCATCACTTACGGTACGCCGCTGGATGCAGGCACCATCCAAAATAATTTCAGTTCCCGCTTTCAGTTTTACCTGATCAACCCTTTTAACTACCCGAAGTATTCCATCGTCCCCTACAGCACCGATCCGGCCAATGACCTGCCGTATCCCTCGTCGTCACCGTCATGGTTTGATGTCATTTCCGGCGCGGGCTACCTGCAGTATCTCGGCGCAAGCGGCACTTGCGTCACGAGCAGCAATGTCTGGATGACCAACGTAAGCACGACGGTCACAGGTTCGACCTTGACCTTCAATTTCAGCATCGCGGGCGGCACTTACGGTCTAATGTATGACGTGTTTGCCACGCCCGCCTTGACCTCGCCGTTGACGAACGGTATTTGGACTTGGCTTGGACAAGGGACGACATGCAGCAGCTATTCGATCCCCGGCCTGCCGAGGAGCGGTGCGGTATTTTTCATTCTCGGCACACCGCTTGATACTGATGGCGACGGTCTGACCGACGCCTACGAATTGCTCGTCAGCCACAGCAATCCCAATGTGGTGGACACGGATGGAACGGGTATGCCGGACGGTTGGCAGGTGCTGCACTTCGGAAAAATCGGCAACAATCCCACCAGCGACCCCGACCAGGACGGTTTGACCAATTTGAAAGAGTATCTTTACGGCACCGATCCCCAAGTATCTGAAGGCTTTTCGATTTGGACGAGCGCAGCAAACTAAAATCAGGAATTCAGGAGGACAAAAAATGAAGATTGGAAATCTCATCGGCATCGCAATGGCAATTTGCCTCATTACGGCAACCTATTCCACCCAAGCGCAAACAACCAACCTCGCAAATCAGATTTTGCAGATGCACTCGTTTCGTGAAGGTTTGGTTTGGATTGGCGACAAAGAACCAAGCGAATCCGAGGACAAAGAATTGCTGGAGATTCTCAACCATTTGCAAGAAGCATCGTGGACAGCGGGTGTGGAACAATTTTGCAAAGACCACCCTGCTTCGCCATGGGCGGCTTCGCTACATTATGATTACGCCTCGTTTTGCCGTCGCACCGGGCGAACAACGAAAGCGTTAGAACAGTTTGAAGCGGCATGGGCGGCGGCAAAAAACGATGCCAGTCCGCAAGGTCAGCGGTTAGGCGGAAGCATTTTGGCGAACTGGACGGATTTGCTTTCCAGTTTGGGCAGACTAGAAAAGCTGAAGGAATTGGTCGCCATTGGCGACCAGTGGCATTTTGTCACCGCACATGACAGGGATAAATTTCAAGGAGCAAAGCATTCATACGACCTCATGCAATTGCATCCCGAAATCGCCTATCGCTGCGGTACGTTCGCCCTGAAAGCGATTGGCGGGATGATTCAGCCGGGCAACACCATGTTGGAAAGTCTGGTACAAGTGCCTTCGCCGACGAACGGATTCAGCATGGCCGGGCTAGTGGACTTGGCAAAGCAATACGGCTTGAACTTGGTGGCCGTGCGCCGGACGGCTGGGCAAGATTTGATCGTGCCGTCGGTGGTTCACTGGCGGCAGAATCATTATGCCGCCATTCTCGAAAAGGAGGATGATTCCTACTTGGTCAGCGACCCTACCTTTGGCAATCAAAAATGGTTGCCAGCCGAAGTCATCAACGAGGAAGCCAGCGGCGAATTTTTAATTCCGGCGGAGTTGGAAACTAACGGCTGGGCACAACTTGCGCGCAATGATGCGACGATGATTCACGGCATGGGATTGCCCAACAACATCAACGACGGCAAGGACAAAGGTCCCGATTGTGATTGTACGGGGATGCCGGTGGCATGGGTGAGCGAGCCTTACGTCAATGTCTGGATGGCCGACGAACCTATTTCTTACCACACTTCAAGCGGCCAGCCGATTACGTTTCGGATGAGCTACAAACAGCGTGACTCCCGACCTAGTCCAGACGATTATCTGGTTTCCAACGCTGGCTGGAATAATTCCTGGGCTTCGTATGTGAAACTAGAATCAGAGACGGCCTGCTATTCTTACGGCGGCTGTATGCCGTCTTTGTCCAGTTCTTACGCGACGGTCTATCTGCCCAATGGCGGCGAGGTGGACTTCAATCCGGGGCAAAGTTTTGATTCGGAAACCCGGCTGACGTTGTTGCAACAAAACCCCGAATTGCCTCTTGAAAATGGAAAGGATTATGGCAACAACGGATTGCGTCTTGTCCATCCAGACGGCTCGCAGGACATTTATGGATTAAGCATCGGCATCATCGACGTTTATGGGGATGATCCTGAAGCCGAGTGTTTGCTGACCCGCCACATTGACGTGAACGGCGACACCACTTGGTTTCAATATGATGCGGTCAACTTGTCGGCGTATGTCTTGACGTTTGTGATTGATCCTGACGGCCACACCAACACGCTGGCCTATACGTCCAATAATTATCTTTCCGCCGTGACCAACGCCTACGGCCAGAGCGCCCACTTCAAATATGACGGTAGCGGAAATCTCACCAACATCGTGGACGCCCAAGGCTTGTCATCGAGCATTTCTTACGACACCAACGGTTATCCGACCGCCTTGAACACGCTCTACGGCACGACCACGTTTTCTATTTTTGCCAATTCCACGGTAGCCAGCACGAACGACGGCGAGGGCAATTTTGGCGGCGACGATCTGATTGACCGCGCGGTGCAAGTGACCGACCCCATCGGTGCCACTTCCTTGTATATGTTTCGCTATGATTGTTCGTCGGCGTCGCCGGTGGATATGTCCCCGACGTATTCTTCCAGCAATGTGCCGACTAACACACCCCTTGGAACTTTGGACACTGGCAGCGGCAGCAGCACCAACACCCTTGCGGGTGTTTGCTATCGCAACAGCTTCTATTGGGGGCCGCGCCAGTTCGCGGCCCTTTCGACGACCAACATGAACAGCTTCGTTGCCAATGATTATCTTCGCGGGCGGATGCGGCATTGGCTGGAGGACACTAATCAACTTTACCTGACAAGCTACGTTTCCGTGGAACAAGACCCCTCGCCGGACGGTTCAACGCCGGGTTTGCAGACTTTCTATGACTATCAGGGCAAACAGTCCGGTTACAACTTTTGCGCGGGAACCTACGCGCTGCCTTCGGTGGTGGCGTGGCGATTGCCGAATGGGGAAACGCATTTTGAGTATAAACGTTTTGATTCTTACGGCAATGTCACCAACGACATCACCACCTATACGCAGCCCAATGGCAGTTTTGGAACCCGGACAAATCAATTTATTTACGCGAACAACACGTACACGGCTGTCATTGGCACATGGAATGGCAGCAGCATTATAAATACCGCCAGCAGCAGCTTCACCGTCCCGAACTTGCTGTCGCGTATGATCGGCGCGGACGGCAACACTGTTTGGGCAAATGGCGGGTTTGACACTGTGACGTGGACAAATTTTTTCAATGCAAGCACGCAGACGAATTGCACAACCTTGACCTCATCCCGTTTGTTCCCGGACTATATGACCAACGGCCTGGGGCAGGTAACCACCACCACTTATTCGTCCGGCGGAAATCCCGTAGCTATTTATGACTTGTGGCCGGGGACAGCCACAGAAACCAATTACTATTTCGGGACCTATATTGGCACGACATTTCCCGGTTTTAGCAAAGTGACCAGCATCACATCGATTGCCGGACTGACCACCACGAACATTTATAATGCGACCGGTTTTCTGGCACGAACGATTGATTTGCAAATCGGGCGCACCAACTCTTTCGGTTACACGACCGACGGGCTGATTGGAACTTTGACCAACGAACTCGGCCTGAATGTGGCCTTGTCGTGGGACAACCTTCTTCGATTGACCAGCGTTCAATACCCCGATGGCACTTACACATCCAATCGCTATGACCGGCTTGATTTGGGTGGCGAACGTGACCGGATGGGCAATTGGACGAGCTACGTTCACGACGGCGCACGGCACTTAATTGTTATTACAAACGCGAACAACGCCGAGACTTTTTACAGTTGGTGCGGCTGCGGCGCGCTGACCGAAATTGTGGACGCACTGACCAATGTGACCTATTTGAATTATGATCTTCAGGGAAAACTGACCAACACCGTATTTCCCGATTCCAGCACCCTAAACTACACCTACGACTTGGCGGCGCGGCCAACTGCTTTATCCGACGGGATGGGCCGTTTCTTGAATGCGGCCTACAACAACCAAAGCCTCATTACCACCGTCAGCAACGTCAATGGGACATTGCAGTTGGCAAACTATGATATTTTGGATCGTCCCTCAAGTCTCACCGATGCCAACGGCATTACGATCACTAACACTTTTGACGTGCTCAACCGAATTTTGACCCGCACTTGGCCGGATGGCATCGGCGAAGGTTACGGTTACACGGCGCAGGGCATGGTGTCTTATACGAACCGCGACCAGCGAGTGACGCTCTATGGCCGCAATGCCGCCGGATGGTTGATGGCCGTGACCAACGCGAACGGCGAGGCGGATCAAGTCACCCGCGATCCTGCCGGTGACATGCTGACTTTGCTGGATGGCTTGAACCATCAAACACAGTGGCAGCTAAACCAATACGGTTGGGTGACTAACAAAATTGATGCTCTTGGCCGTAACGCGTTCCAATACACCTATAACCCGAATGGTTGGCTGACGAACCGTTGGACGCCGGAGAAAGGCAATACCGCCTTTGTATTAGATGGTGTTGGCAATGTCACCAGAGTAATTTACCCGCAACTGACCATAAGTAACGCCTACAACGCCTTGAATGAGTTAACCAACATGGTTGACGCGACAGGCGCGCATAATTTCACCTGGACGCCCGCCCATCAGCTTCAAAGCGAGAGCGACGCATGGACCACCGTGAGCAATGCCTACTCGCAGGGCTTGCGGACGAACCTGACCATTGTGCAGTCCGGCACGAACTGGACGCAGAGTTATGCCTACGATACAGGCGGACGTTTGACCAACACCGTTTCGATGGCGGGCGGGTTTATCTACCAATATCAGTCAACTTTGTTGAATACGCCGTCCTCGATATTGCTTCCAAATGGTTCTTACATCACGAACACCTTCGATTCGCTGGCAAAATTGAAATCCACCGCGTTGGCAAACCATTGGGGACACGTCCTTGACGGTTGCACCTATGCGGTTGACCCCCTAAGTTTGCGAACGAACATCACTCGCAATCTAGGTCTGACCACCAATTTTGTAAATATTGGTTATGACAAAATCAACCAGTTGACTTCTTGGACAGCCACCGAGACAAATGGCACCCCCCGATACAACGAGCAATTCGGCTGGTCATATGACGCGGCGGATAATGTTTCAAGCCGCACCAATAATTTGCTGGTGCAAAACTATACTGTGGATTCAGCGAACGAAATGACGAACATCACGCGCACCGGCACATTCACTCTCGCCGGCGCAACGCCCGCACCTGCGTCCAGCCTGTTGGTTAACGGTCAGGCAGCGCAGCTTTACGGTGACCTTTCCTTCGCCCGCACCAATTTGACCTTGCAGGACGGCAGCAACACATTCAGTTCTGTCGGAGTGAATGTGTATAGCGTGAGGGCGACCAACCTCTATACCGTGAATTGGCCGCTAAATCCGAAGCCGGCCTACGACAACAACGGCAATCTGACCAACGACGGGGTGCGCAGTTTTGGCTATGACGCTGAAAACGAAATGACGAACATGATGCTGGCGGGCGCATGGCGCACCGATTTTATTTATGATGGGATGCATCGCCGGAGAATTGAGCGCGATTATTCGTGGAGCGGCAGCAGTTGGGTAAAGACAAATGAAACGCGATTTGTCTATGACGGCAACCTTGTAGTGCAGGAACGTGACACCAATAACAATGTGCTGGTGACCTATACACACGGCTTGGATTTAAGCAGCAGCATGTCTGGCGCAGGCGGTGTCGGCGGCCTGCTGGCGCGTTCTGATGCCAATGGCTCTGTTTTTTATCACGCGGATGGCAACGGTAATGTGACGGCTTTGATTGACGGTTATGAAAATATAGTTGGAAGGTATGAGTACGATCCGTTCGGCAAGCTGACCGGCATGTGGGGCAAACTCGCGGCGGCGAACACCTATCGGTTTTCTTCCATGTCGGCGAATGACAGAGCGGGGACGGTTGCCTATACCTATCGGACTTATCTCCCAACCCTGCAACGCTGGGCGCAAAACGATCCCATGCAGGAACGTGGAGGCCTGAATTTGTACCAATTCGTTCGCAATAGTCCTGTGGGGTTGACTGATGTCTATGGACTGGATTTAAACGTCAGCCTAGACCCGCCGACGCTATTCCCCGGCAGTGGTGCTAATTGTCAAAAACTCAGGCAATGGCAAAAAAACATTCAAAACAGGATAGATAAAGAAGAAGCTAAAGAAAAGAAATGTCCGGCTCAATTAAATTGGCTATACTCGCTGATGTTTAATGCAGAGATTCAACTAGAGAGAAACGGTTGCAACAACGGAGGTGATGATGGCGGAGGTGGGGGGCCGTCTCCCGAACCGACGCCGCCGCTGATACCGTTCGTACGAATACCAACCCTGCCGCCCACACCCGAGTTGGTGCCGGCGGGTTGGAATAATAATCTGAATGCGCCGCCAACCACATCCACCCCTCCAGATGGAGGGCCAGATTTTATGCCGGCTTGGTTTCCCGCTGCCGCTCTCGGAGCGCCGGTTGTGCTTCAAACCGGGATAAATTATGGTCCTGTCATATTGGACGCTCTCGGACAAACCTTGTTAGAAGGGGGTGCTGCGCTCGCATTTTGAGCGACCGCGCATTGAAACAAACTGATATTGATGTAGTGACAAATCAAGCCATATAAATGAACCCCACTCCCGAAGAATTGTGGCGCACCTTGGAGCATTTAATTGACCAGTGGACAACATTGGGCGGAATGCAGACGCAATGGAATATACTGAATTTCGTCAAAGAGAATTCTTCAAATGACGAGTATCTGAATTTCGCATATCAGAAAATCATGGAGTGCTGGCGGTGGGGGGTGGCTGCTGATCCAGCGAAGCGTTATGCAACCTTATGGCACATGCTCCTGGAAGAGCGAAACCGGTATAAGCCAAAGAGCATGCCGCACCGGGAATACCTGCTCCCTTGGCTGCGTGAGCAATGGGAAAGCCTGCTCGAAAGCCGCTTCTCGCTGAGGCGATCCAATTTCAAAAGCGAGGAGAAATTTGATTGTGTCATGGGATTCAGAGACAGCCTCTCCCATCAATTTATTCTTTGCATAGGCACGATTTCAACCCCCGTTGCTTTACGACATTTGGAGGAAATGGTGCTCGTCGGCCTCCCCTATGATGTCAAACAACTTGAAGAATACATTCCAGAATTAAAGACGCGGATATCTAAACATCAAACGCCGAACAACTAAGCTGGAAAACGAATCGCGCCATAACGCCATCCCTCCCGCCAATGATTTGAGCGGGCAGACGTCGGCGACTACAAAGTCCTGACAAAACGAGGATCCTACCACGATGGGATTGCGCAGGTCAGTAAGGAATCGCCGGGGTTTATTTGGTAAACACAGGCTTTTTAATTGTTGACAAAGTATACACTGTTAGCTATAGTGAATCACGGCGGTCGATCCGCCTTCGCCGAGCTACGGCGCGACAAGACGGATTCCGGTTTTCGGAGTTCGGGTGGTTCTTTGACATATGACGGCGAAGCCGTCGGTTGCTGGTTGAAAGTTGCACGTTGCTGACGTGGCGCGCAGGGGACTGACGCGCTACCGTGCCCGGGTTTATCCGAGTAAATCCGACCGAATCCAAGTAAAAAAGTGAGGATGACGATGAAGACGAGGATGAGAATGATTCCCCGAATCCGACCAAATCCGACTGGATCAAACTGTGTGAACTCAAAAGAACGGAAAGGGACAGCAAAGGGACAGGAAAGAACAAAAAGAACAAGAAAAAACAATTAGTACGGGTTTTTTTGGCACCGGCGAAGCCGATCCTGGCGGGAAAGGCTTAAGTTATTGAAGTTGTACGGGTTAACAAGGTTTTTGACGGCTTTGACGATTTTTGCCGAGTTTAAAGAAGCATGAATAAGTTCAAATAGTCCGACAATTTTTTGCGGTTCCAAAAGGTCAGCGTTGGAGGTTGTTGCTTTGCTGCATCATTTCGTCGGCGGCCTGCACGGCCTTGGAGTTCACCTCGTAGGCGCGCTGGGCGAGGATGAGGTTGACCATTTCCTGCACGACGCTGACGTTGGAAAGTTCGAGGGAACCCTGCTGGACCTGGCCGAAGCCGTTCGCTCCGGGATTGCCGAGCGTGGGCGTGCCGGAGGCGGGAGTTTCCTTGTAGAGATTCTGGCCCTGGGCGTCGAGGCCGCCGGGGTTGTTGAAATTGGCGAGCTGGATCTGATAGCTCGTGTTGCCGCTCGGCGTGGTGTAGGTCGCCGTGCCGTTGGAGGTGATGGTGATGTTGGTCGTGCCGGTGGGGACGGGCTGGAATCCGCCCTGCACGGGATAACCCTCGTTGGTGACGACGCGGCCCTGCGAATCCGTCTTGAACGAGCCGTCGCGGGTATAGGCGAGCGTGCCGTCGGGCATCTGCACCTCAAAAAAGCCGTTGCCCTGGATGGCCATGTCGAGCTGGCCGCCCGTCTGCGAAAGGTCGCCCTGCGTGAAAATCCGTTCGGTCGCGACCGGCACGGAACCTTGTCCGACCTGCAGACTGGCCGGCAGTTGATTGCCGCCGCCTTGTTGGGCGCCGGCGGAACTGGTGGTATCGTAAAGCAGATCCTCGAATTGCGGGCGGCTTTCCTTGAAGCCGGTCGTGTTGACGTTCGCGAGGTTGTTCGAGATGACGTCGAGGTTCAACTGCTGGGATTCCATCCCGGAGGCTGAGGAGTAAAGTGCGCGCAACATATTGCTTAAGAAGTGGTTCCGCTCAGGTCGGTGATGGTTTTGCTCATGCGGTCACTCTGCATCTGCATGACTTTGTCGTTCGATTCATAAAGGCGCATGGCCATGATGATGCTGGCCATGGCGGAGGTCGGTGAAGTGCCGGCGCCCTCGATGAAACCTTGCCGGATGCTCGAGGTGATGGTTGATTTTGGGATCAGATTCTGGTCGTTGCGGAACGTGCCGCCGCCGATCATCGTGAGCTGGCTGGGGTCTTTGAATTCGGCGATGGAAATTTTCCCTTTCAGATCCGACCCTTGGGTTACCTGGCCATCCGGGGTGACGGTCAGGCTGGCGGAGTTGTTCGGGTCCAGTTGCACCGGGCCGTTATCACCCATCACCAGATTCCCGGTCTTGGTCACCAACTGGCCCTGGGCGTTCAACCGGAGCTCGCCATCGCGCGTGTAGGTTTTCGTGCCGTCGGGCATCTGGACGGGGATGAAGCCCGGGCCTTCGACCGCAAAATCCATGTTGTTGCCCGTGCGCTGAATTTCCCCCTGCTTGAAATTGACCGCCGAACTGGCAAACGGAATCACCAGCGGGTCGCCATTCTCGCCAAGATGGCCGGCGGGCACCGCCGTAAAGACGATGTCGCGGCTGCGCTGGCCAGGAACGTTCGACGACGACAAGTTGTCGGCGATCAAATCCTGCCAACGCTCCGTCGCGTTCATCGCGGCGGCGGCGGAATAAAGGCTGACTTCCATACGCGATGCGTTAAGCAGCAGGCGTGCCACGGGGGATTTACAGGGGTTTTTGAAGGTTTTGAGGTGGATTGCGGCAAAAGATTCCATGTGGGCGGGGAAAAAATGACCGCTCATATTTACAATTTACGATATCGGATTTACGATTTTGGAACAATCTCTGCGGATCTCTGCATCCTTTGCGTCTCTGTGTTAATAATCGAATCCGACGAAACGCAGAGGCGCAGAGAACGCAAAGGAGCGCAAAGGGCGAAAAGGACTCGGCATTGAGCGCGCCGTGGTGGCAAACTCGAACGCGGTTGTTCCAAGAGGCGGCGGGCAGGGGACTGCCCGCCCTACCGTTGCGCATTCTGGATTGCTCCGGTTTTCTGGTGGTTTGGCACTACGGGTCCGTGATGGAAAAGCGCCAGAGGACTGGCGCAGTCCAAGACGCTTCGCGAATTTTTGGGATTATCGCTGAAGCACGAGCGTCTTGGATTACGGTAGCCCTCTATCGCTCATGTTCTCGCGTGAGGTTCGCGCTTATTTTGCGTGAGATTCACGCATTTCGTTTTAGACGGCGCAGATTTGTTGGGAAATCACGCTGGCACTGCTGATGCTTAATCCAATGGCATGAACCTGCGCTGCTCGGAAAATCGAAATCAGGCGATGACGCTGTTGGAGGTTTTCGTGGTGGTTTTTATTTTGGCGGTATTGGTCGCCCTGTTGTTGCCAGAAGTTGCCCGCCCCACTAACTGTGGTTTCCGTGGATCTTGTTCCAATAATTTGAAGGAAATTGCGATATGTTACGCAGTTTGGGCGGGCGACAATAATGATAAATTTCCATCTCAAATTTCTGTCACGAACGGTGGCGCACTGGAAGATGTGCAAGCCGGGAATATCTGGAAAGCGTATCAGGTCATGTCGAACGAGTTGAGCACGGCAAAAATTTTGTATTGTCCGGCTGATTCAACCCGTGGTTCTTATGCCACTAATTTCAGTGAGGACATGAAAGATAAAATCAGCTATTTCATGAGCCCTGATGCCAGTCAGCATGATCCGCAATCTTTGCTGGGTGGTGATGACAATTTTTTTGTGAACGGCTCAACGATCAAGTCTGGCATGGTGCTGATGGCTTCAAATCCACCCATCGAGTGGGATTCAAACCGTCATATTTCAGATGAGAAAGTGGCTTGGTTTTTCAAAAAAAATACAAGATTTGGTTTTATTGGAACTGCGGATGGTGTTGTCCAGCAAGTGAACTCAGAAACTAGAGCGGGCGGGACGAATGATTTGAAGGGTATTTTCAACCAAACCAGCCTCGCCACGAACCGCCTTGGCATTCCATGAACCTGAGTTGCTCGAACCAAAAGTGTCGCGCGCTGACAATTAAGGAGGTATTAGTCGTGATCGCAATCCTGGCAATGTTGGTGGTGCTTCTTGTGCCCGTAATGGCGAACGCGCGGATGAAGGCCCAAAAAATCACCTGTGCAAATCATTTGATGCAAATGGGTAGTAGTTTCAATGTTTTGGAAAACGATCGCGGGCATCAGTTTCCCATGAGCACTTCGACAAACTCGGGCGTCACACTCGAATATGGAGGGAGCGGCGAAATTTTCCGGTACTTCCAAGTCATGTCCAACAAATTATCAACTCCGGCGATTTTCGTTTGCCCCTCCGATACACGCGAGCCGGCCAAAAATTTTGGACCGTCTTTTGGGAACACAAATATCAGCTATTTCATTAATTTAGATGCTACAACATCCGATCCACAAAGGTTGCTCATGGGGGATGATAACTTTGAGATTGGCAGTGTTCCCGTAGAATCCGGCTGGTTGGAAATTTCGACCAATCAACAAATTGCGTGGTCAGCCAAACGGCACAGATTTGTTGGCAACATCGCTCTCGCCGACGGCAGTGTTTCATCATTTGACAATTTCATCCTTACCACTCAGCTGCACCAATCCGGCCTTGTCACGAACCGCCTCGCAATTCCATAAATCCGAATCGAAACGGAACAATCACATCGGTGTGAAAGCCGGATGTTCAAAATGTTGATTATTGCACAAATGTGGGTTTGTGGGTAAACTGGACGGAGGTTGGACATTTTAAAGAATTGTATTTATGAGCCGCATTTCCATTGACGTCACGCCGCGGGAACATCAAAAACTGAAGGCGATGGCCGCGCTACAGGGCAAGTCCATCAAGGATTATGTCATCGAGTGCACGCTGGGTGAGGCTGGAGACACGAGCGAGGCCGCCGCTTTGAAAGAACTCGAAGTGCTGCTGGACACACGCATTCGCAGCGCCAGAAACGGCGCGGTCAGTAAACGAACGGTCGGGGAGATTTTCAAGAGCGCCTACCGCGAGCGCAAGGGCAAATGATGTGGCGCTTTACGAACTGACCAACGCTGCCGAGGCGGACATCCACGCCATCGCCCGATACACGATCACCACCTGGGGACTTGAGCAGGCCCGCCGTTACGAGGTGATTCTCGAAAGCCATCTGCAGGCCATTGGACGCCAGAAAGCCCGGACACGGCTGGTTTTCAAGCACCGCCCGAAATTGCTCGTGTCGCGGATTCAGCATCACTATGTTTTTCATCTTCTCCGCGAAAAACAATGTCCGCTCATCCTGGCGGTGCTCCATGAAAACATGGATTTAATGAACCGGCTGCGCGAGCGCTGGAAATTTTAAGGCGCCAAGTTTTATCGGGAAAAAATGACTGGCGGACAAAAGTCTCTGCGAAACTCTGCGTCCTTTGCGTCTCTGCGTTAAAAATCAGATCCCGCGAAACGCAGAGGCGCGGAGAACGCGGAGGAGCGCAAAGGGCGACCAACTTTCGACAGGCCGATGCCAGCTTCGTTACGGGAAAAATTGTAAAATAATTGCCTGCTTTTTCCTCCGGCGGCAATAATAGATAAATGGTTGATACCAGCGACATCGAACTGTTGCGCAGATATTCGCAGCAGGGCGCGGACGATTCGTTCGCCGAATTGGTGCGACGTCATATTCCGCTGGTTTACTCGACCGCGTTGCGTCACGTCGGCGTCGCGGCGCACGCCGAGGAAATCACGCAGGCGGTGTTCATTGTCCTCGCGCAGAAAGCCGGGCAGTTGCGCGAAGGCGTCGTCCTGGAAGGCTGGTTATACCAAACCACGCGGCACACGGCCTTGAATTTCCTGCGTGGCGAACGCCGCCGTCAAATGCGCGAGCAGGAGGCCTATATGCAATCCCAAGTTCAGGAATCCGACAACCCACCGGTTTGGAACCAGCTTGCGCCGCTGCTCGATGAGGCAATGGGCCGCCTCGGCGAGAAAGATCGCCAGGCCATTTTGCTCCGGTATTTCAAGGGAAAACATCTGGCTGAAATCGCGATGATGATGAGCACGACGGAGGCGGCGGCGCAAAGCCGGGTGCTTCGCGCGGTGGAAAAAATGCGGAAATTTTTTGCGCGACGCGGCGTGACCCTTTCCAGCACGGCGATTGCGGGCACGATTTCGGCCAATTCCATCCAGGCCGCGCCGGCCGGACTGGCCGCGATCATTTCCGCCAACGTAGTTTCAGGAACAACGATAACCACCGCGGCAGTCATTGCCGCCACGAAAGCCATTGCCATGACCACATTCCAAAAAGCAATCGTAACCGCCGCGCTGGTCACCACCGTCGGCGCGGGAGTCTATGAAGCGCGGCAAAATTACGAATCAAGAGAGCAGATTCAAAATTTGCAGCAGCAGCAAAACCCGTTGAACGACCAGCTCGCGCGATTGCAGCGCGAGCGGGATGAGGCGGCCAGGCGATTGGACGGATTGATCGCAGAAAATGCGCAATTGAAATCAAGCTCAAGCGAACTTGAGCTTTTGAAGTTGCGCGGTCAGGTGGGCGCGGCATCGCAGGCCGCCGCGGACGCGACGGCCAAAATGCAGAGCCTAAGCACCAGCTCCGGGGTATCGCAGCTGGAGGCCATGCGCAACGAAACACGAGCCCATCTCAACACGTTTTTTAAGCTGGCCAATCTGCCACCCGACAAAGCCGATCAATATGTCAACCTGGAGGTCGATATGCAGCAGCGTCAGGACGCGCGCCTGAAGGCATTATTGGCCGGCACCCTGTCCGTGGCCGACGCCGTGCGCCAGCGCGACCAGGATAACCAGGAACAACAAGACCAGCGCAGCGAACTCCTGGGACCTGATGGCTCGGCCGTTCTCCAGTCGATCGCGGACGGCATGCGTAATAACGTAGCGAAGGGTTTGATCACAACCATCCAGGCCAACATGGGAGACAACCCCTTGACCCAGCAACAAAGCGACCAACTGCAGGGCGCCATCAAAGCCGAGGTGGCCGCGAACACCATGGATGATACCGACCTGTTCCGGCCGGTGGATGAATGGACGCAAATGGTGACTGACCATGAGCAGAACGTCTTGCAGGCGGCCTCCGGGTTCCTCACGCCGGCACAACTGGGAACCCTTCAATCGCTTGAGGCAGCAAACCTAAAACTGCTGCTCCAGAAGCGGGATCTGAGACGCAAGGCACTAGGGATAACCCAATAAGGTCCGAGCCGGACTGGCCTATTATTCTTTTGCAAAAATGGGGACGGCGCCACACGTTGTCCCTCCCGGCGAGATTTTCCGTGTATTGGTTTAGGCGGCGGGTAGCAGCTATTACTTCAGAAAAGCATTCAACGCTTTACCGGGCAAAACAACCCTCCGCTTGACTGGCATCACCTGTGATGTCATTTTATGCTGCATGGAAATCGTGCAAGACACCAATGTTTTTGTCGCCGCCCTGCGCAGTCAGGAAGGCGCGAGCGCGGAAGTGTTGGATCGCTGCCTGGCGCAGGAAGATCAAGCCGTCATGGGTGACGCCCTGTTTGCGGAATACGAGCAACTGGTGCAGCGGGAAAGCTTGTGGCGGGGCGTGCCGGTGACGGCGGCGGAACGCGAGGCGTTATTGGACGATTTCTGTGCGGCAGCGGTCTGGCAGCCAATTTATTTTCGCTGGCGGCCAAACCTGCCGGATGCGGACGACGACCACGTTTTGGAACTGGCGATAGCCGGCGGCGTGGAACATCTGGTCACGCACAACACGCGCGACTTTGGGCGGGGCGAACTTAAATTTGCCTCGCCGCGCGTGGTGACACCGGCGCAACATCTGAAAATCGTAAAATGAAAACCATTCCTTATCGTTGTGACAACTCACGGCACAAGGCACTGCTTGGCGCGGCGCGAGCCACCGGCACGAGTGTGCAAAGGCTGTTTGACAACTTTGTCACGCACGTCATCACGGAGCGCCAGGCTGAAGCCCGTTTTGTGGTGCGCCAGAAGCGCGGCAATCCGGCGCGCGGACGTAAATTGCTGGCTGAAATCCGCCAGCGCATTGCGTCTCATGCCAAATAATGAAATGACGCCGGGTCGCTGACGGAAATTTCCCACGACCGACAACGGGTCGTAGTATTATAGTATTGGACCGGCCTAAATCCGGCCTGCTCTCACGGCCAACGGCCAAGTGATTTTCCGGGGCGCAGCCACATCGCCCCAGACGGGCGACAATCTCCCGGCAAGCTCGGGCAGCGGATTTATTCCTTTGGTCTTGATATAACGGTTCGTCGCCGACCACGTGCTGAAATAACCGAGCAATTGTTCCAGCGTCCAGTTCGCCTCCAGTTGGAATGCGGGCACGGCGATTTCAGGAAAGGGAAAGGGGATTGTGCGATAGCCTTCCTCGACCAGTTGACGTTCCGGCGGCCAGTATGGCCCGACGACATTTGAATAAAAATCCTGCACGATCTCGTTGGCCACCTGACCTTCCACTTGATTGATGCCGTAGGCCCAAACGGCCAGCACGCCACCGGGTTTAAGCACGCGCCGGACTTCAGCGTAGAAACGCTCCAAGTTGAACCAATGGATGGCTTGGGCGACGGTGACGAGTTCGACGGAATGGTCTGGCAGGCCGCTGGCCTCGGCCGTCGCAACCTGAAATTTCACCTTGGGATTTGGCGTGGCGGAGGCGATCTGTTCCTTGCTGGCATCCGTGGCGATGACCGTGGCATAGCGCGAGGCGAGGTCGTGCGTGGCCTGGCCGTTGCCACACGCGCAGTCCCAAACGGTCGCACCCGCGGGAACGAGGGTTGCCAGGTAATCAAAGATTGCCGCCGGATAGTGCGGACGAAAATCGGCGTAGCGATTGGCCACTCCCGAAAAGTGATCGTGAAAAAAATGATCGTGGAAGGCCTGGGTCATGGTTTTGGAGTCGTTGCCCGCCTGCCACAGCGAGGTTGCGGGTCAATACTTTCTCGCGACGCGAGAATAATGATTTTCATCGCCCAAAAAAACTGAAAATAGCTTGTCCATTTTTGCGTTGGGCGGAGATAAATAGCAGATGACCGATGCGTTAGACATGGACTTGGTGCGGGAATTTGCCCGCAACCATTCCGAGGCGGCTTTCAGCGAACTGGTGCGGCGGCATCTTAACCTGGTCTATTCCGTTGCCCGTCGCTGCACCGGCACGGACAGCGACGCGCAGGACGTGACGCAGGTCGTCTTTGTCATCCTCGCCCGTAAAGCCGCCGGACTGAACGCGCGCACCGTGCTTGCCGGCTGGCTGTATGAAACCACCCGCAACACCGCCGCGCGCCTGCAGCGCACCAACGTCCGCCGCCACGTCCGCGAACAGGAGGCTTATATGCAATCCACTTTGACTGACGCGAACACCCTCGACGACTGGCATCGGCTGGCCCCGCATCTGGAAGCCGCCATGTCGCAACTGGGCGAAGCCGACCGTACGCTGCTGGCGCTACGGTTTTACGAAAATAAAAGCGGGCTGGAAGCGGCGGCGCTGCTGGGCATCCATGAAGCCGCCGCGCACAAACGCACCGCCCGCGCCTTGGAAAGGTTGCGAAAGTTTTTCACCCGCCGGGGCGTCGAGTTGTCCGCCGCCGCCATTGCCGGGGCGGTTTCGGCCAATTCGGTGCAGGCCGCGCCGGCGGGACTTGCCGCCGTGATCACGTCCGCCGCTCTTTCGGGAACTACCATAACCTCAACCGCACTCGTTGCTGCAACCAAAGCCATTGCCATGACCACCCTTCAAAAAATTATCGTGACCGCCGCGCTGGCCGTAAGTGTAGGCGTGGGGATTTATCAAGCCAAGGAAGCCGCCAGGGACCGCGCCGAACTGCGAACGCTTCAGGAGCAGCAAGCGCCGCTGGTGGAACAAATCCGGCAGTTGCAAAATGATCTGGCAATGGCAACCAACCGGCTGGCGGGTGCGGCGTTGGATTTGGCGAAAAATAACGGCAATGACCGGGAATTACTTAAATTGCGCGGCGAGGTTGGGGTATTACAGCGGCAAACCGAGGAGGCAAATCAGAAGGCGATGACAGCGGAACAAAAACTAGCCGAAGCCTTGTCATACAAGGCCAAATTCACCAAGGAAGAAGGCACAGCTGTGAACAACATGAAGATGCTCAGTCTCGCGATGCGTCTTTATGCCGGTGATAATGACGGGGTATTTACCAATAACCTTCTCTTAATGACCAATGAACTTGGAAACTCCTTTGCAGCAGTTCTGCAGGCTTCATACGAGTTTGATTTTGTTAATGCCGGGGCAGTAAAGCTTAATCCTAAAGACGGGACTATCATCGGGCCGGACAATTCGGTGCAATGGCGCGAACACATCGCCCGGCAAGCTCCTGATGGCTCCTGGGACCGCACCTATGTTTTTTCCGATGGACGAGTGATTGTGGCCAATACAATTGACGGAAATTTTGATGCTTGGGAAAGGGCGAATACTTATTTGCCGTGAGGCGGGAATAGTAGTTATAAATCGCGTTTTTTTTGTGCCGCCAAAGAAGTTTGCCATGTGCTGAGGGTCCGGTAACTTTGAACCCGGCACCACACGACTTGAACAACACATGAAAATAATCTCCCGCATTATCAAACGTTGGTTTCTTCCGGTTGGAGTTTTTGCATCAGTGGCGGCCGGCGGTTTGGCCGTGCAGGCGCAAACCAATTTTTCATCGGTCATGCCGGCCGATTATCTCAAGACCAATGGCGGGTATGTGACCATTGGCAACATCATGGTTAAAACCAATTCGCCTTTGAACACTGAGGAGTACAAACAATTCAAGTGGCGAGGAGAATTGTTGAGAAAGGTCATGATGTCAAACGCGACCAATCGAATTGACGAATACGTTGAAGGCGCGTGGGCGCTCGCCAAAGATTTTCCTGACCGCATCAATGGTTACCAGTGCCTGATGGCGGCAATGGAGGATTATGAATATGACGGCCAATCAGCAAAGGCACAGGCGCTAGCCAAGAAACTGATGAGCAGTGCGGCACCGGAAGACATCAAGCATTGGACGGAGGGTTTTCTGCACCGGCTGGATTCGGCGAATCAACCGGTGGTCATCAAATTCACGGCCGTGGACGGGCGGGAGGTGGATTTGGCGCAAATGCGGGGCAGGGTGGTGCTGGTGGATTTTTGGGCGACTACTTGCGGGCCTTGTGTTCAGGAATTGCCACGCATCAAGCAAGACTACGATAAATTTCACGCGCAAGGTTTTGAGGTCATCGGCATCAGTTGCGACACCGACAAGGAGCAGTTGAACCGGTTTGTGGAGGAAAAAGAACTGCCCTGGCCGCAGTATTTTGACGGCCAGCAGCAGACGAAAAATAAAATCGCCCAGGCGTTTGGTGTGGATGGCATCCCGCACATGTTTCTGGTGGATAAAAAGGGCCTTCTGCGTTTCGACAATGTGCGGGCCAGTGATGGGATCCATCCGAAGGGTGATACCACCAGTTTTGAGGGAAAAATTACCCAGTTGTTGGCGGAATAGACCGGGGACAAACAGGAGTCCGGACTTAATTGGTCCTTTATAGCGGTTGGTGACGGTTGACAGCCTTTTGCCCACCGCCCTCCGGCGGTTGAGTCTCGCTTAAGTAAACAAAGACCATTCTAATATTGACAATGTTTACATTGTTAGCTATGCTGAACCAGCGCAGTTTAGTAGATGGGAGACGGGAGATGGAAAATTTTGAGGTATTGTTCTTTGACATAGCCACAAAGTGGCAGTTAGGAGATGGGAGCTGGCAGGTAACGCGGGGCGTGGGTCTGAATGTCTTGATTCGAGCCATTCAGCCCCACCCGGCGGGTCCTAGCCGGACGAGCCACGGACAAGCCGATCTGTCCACCTTTTCGGGGCAACCTCTGCCTCAACTACGTCAATCCGATGCAACCCCAACCCCACGGGAAAACGGCGGAATCAGGCCGAATCAAGGTAAATCAAGGTAAATCAAACCAAAAAATAAGGACGAGGTCGAGGGACGAGGGGGCGGATTAACTCATCTTGGAAAGCAAAGAAAGGATTTATCATCCTGGCAGCAAAAAATGTATCATTTGCCCATGAAACGAATCGCCGTCATTGGCCCGGGTGCGATCGGGGGAACCGTCATCGTGCGACTGGCCCAAACGAAGGAGAATACAGTCATTGTTTGCGCCCGCTCGGCAATTACTCAATTCACGCTGGAAGCTCCGGAAGGAACCATGACCGCGACGCCGGAGGTTCTCACATCGGCAGATCAGGCAAAACCAGTGGATTGGGTGCTGGTCGCCACCAAGGCCTATGACGTCGTGACGACCGCCAAGTGGTTTCCCCCTTTGATGGGACCGGAAACGCGGCTGGCGGTGTTGCAGAATGGAGTCGAGCACGTAGAGCGGTTTGCCCCGTTTTTCCCGGTTTCACGAATTTTGCCGGTGATGGTGGACATACCGGTCGAACGCGAAGCGCCGGGAAAACTGCGGCAGCGGCGCGCCGGATACCTGGCGGTGGCAACAAGCCCCACCGGGGAAGACTTCGCCCGCTTGTTTCAAAAAGCCGGACTGGAAGTCACCCTGACGGCTGATTTTAAAACCGTCGTCTGGCGCAAGCTGGCGATGAACTGCGCGGGGGCCATTTCAGCCCTGGTATTGAAACCGGCCTTGATTTCACATCGACCGCCCGTCGCAGAGATCATGCGAAGTCTGGTCCGCGAATGCATCGCGGTCGGCCGGGCTGAGGGCGCATCGCTCGACGATTCGCTGATGGATTCGGTGGTTAATGCGTATCGGAACGCGCCGACGGATTCGATCAACTCCTTGCACGCCGACCGGCTGGCCGGGCGGCCGATGGAAATTGATGCGCGCAATGGCGTTATCGTCCGGCTTGGAAGCAAACATGGCATTCCCACACCGGTTAACCAAATGATGGTCGCGCTGCTTGAGGCGACGACGACCGTAGTTTAAGGTGAGCGCGTGAAACTGTTCTTTACCGGCCCGGTCGTAAAAACGGAACTGCTGGTGGTGATGCTCGAAAAACACGACATCGCCGCCACGCAGGAATTCGAGGATGCCACCTTGCCCGACGATGGCGACTTGAACCGCATGGCGAACGTCTTCGTGCCTGATGAGGATTTTGAAAAAGCGAACCAGTTATTTTTCACCGAGCGCGAGGACGAGCTTTAGGCTGAAACTTAAAAGCGCGTGAGGTTCGCGCGTGTTTTGCGTGAGGTTCACGCATTTTGTTTTAAAACTCACCAAATTGCAGGGGAATTTACGTGGCGCGGTAGCTGCTAATGTAGTTCTTATGAAAACCACTACGTGTCCGCGTAGGTCCTTCGGTTTCACATTGGTCGAAATGTTGGTGGTGATTGCCATCATCGGCATATTGGCGGCGCTGTTGTTGCCGGCGTTGAGCGGTGCCAAAAAAAGAGCTTTTCGGGTGGTCTGCGGGAGCCAGTTGCAGCAGATCGGGGTGGCGTTTGTTAGTTTTGCGCATGACCACGACGGGAAATTTCCGATGGAGGTGCCGACGGCGGATGGCGGGTCGCTGGAATTTATCGGAAATGGAAATTATGCCTACCGGCATTTTCAAAGTTTGGGAAGTTACCTGTCCACTCCTGCGATTCTGATTTGTCCGGTGGACGCAGCCAGGATTGCGGGGGCAAATTTTCCCGGTTTGCGAAACACGAACATCAGTTATTTCGCGGGCGTGAATGCGGACTTTTCCCGTCCAATGTCCGTCCTCGCCGGTGACAGAAATCTGGTGGGGGCCCAAACAATGATAAGCGAGTCGGCCGGCGGACGACTGGCTTGGACGGCGGCTTTGCACCATTTCAAGGGCAACGTGCTGTTTGCCGATGGGCACGTCGATGAGGAGAACAATAATAACAATACCCTGGCCGAGTCCGCCCAGTTGGCCACGCCGACAATCGATCCGTCGTCACCGGATGGATCATCGCCGGATGGTTCACCATCGCCGGCGGGCTCGCCGTCAACGCTTCCATCGTCGTCGTCTCCTCCACTGATCGGCTCACCGTATATAGGAAATGGCAACGGTAGTTTGCCGCAAACCAATTCACCCTCCCAAACCAATTCGATCGGTTCGCCAGTCACCAACCAGCCTGCATCGCAGCCCAATCAAACATTTATTCCGCCGCTGCCGTTCGCTCAGACCATGCTGGCAAACCAAAATCAGGCTTCGTCCATTCCCGGTGCGGCAAACGGTAACAATCCCGCGCGTAAAAATGCCGACATCAATTTCATGAGCAGAAACGGTCGCGGACAATCTTCCGCGAACGGAGACAATTTTGACACGGAACCGGCCACAGGTACCAATCCAACCAATACCGCGGTAACTGCGACCAATGTTTCCGAAGAGATCGGTGGTATGTCAGCTTTTGACCGGAAGCTGGTCAGGATGTTTCAAACTACTTTCTGCTGGCTATACGGATTATTGGTCCTGCTGATTTTGCTTTACCTCATCCGGCGGTACCTGCTGCGAACTCTTGAAGAAAGTGAAAACAGGAAAAAGCCGCCCGGGTTGGAGGGCGGGAATCAGGATTGAAAATCCATTCTGGATTCCACTTCCCGGGTTTTATATCCTTGAAAGATGTTCGACCTGGTCAAACCACAGATCGCCACCGCCGCCGACAAGCTTACGCACCTGCGGAGGTTTCTTTGACGTCCCCAAATTGAACCTACGCCTCGCGGAACTCGAGTCGCAGATGACCCGCGAGAATTTTTGGAACAACAACGAGTCCGCCCAGAAAGTCATCGGCGAGGTCAACGACATCAAGGGCAAGCTTGAACCGCTCACGCGCCTCGGCAAATCCGTCGAGGATCTGCAGGTGATGCTCGAACTCGCCGCTGACGAGCCGGAGCCGACCCACGCACAGCACGAGGCCGAGATGACGCGCGATGTCATGAAAACCCTCGCCGACCTCGACACGTTTGAGTTGAGGACTTTTCTCAACGGTCCGCACGACAAGTGCAACTGCATCTTCACCATCAACGCGGGCGCCGGTGGCACCGAGGCGCAGGACTGGGCGGAAATGCTCTCGCGCATGTACGGACGGTGGTTTGATTCGCGCGGCTGGAAATGGGAAGTCACCGACGCGCTCCAGGGTGATACCGCCGGACTTAAAACTGTCACCTTTCGGGTCGAGGGTGATAACGCCTATGGCTTTTGCAAGGGCGAGCGCGGGGTGCACCGCTTGGTGCGCATCTCGCCGTTCGATTCGAACAAGCGCCGGCACACCAGTTTTTCCAGCGTGGATACCATCGCCGAATTGAGCGACCTGGTGGAGACGGACATCGTCATTCCCAAGAGCGAACTCCAGCGCGACACCTTTCGTTCCGGCGGCAAAGGCGGCCAGAACGTGAACAAGGTGGAAACCGCCGTGCGCCTAACGCATCTACCGACCGGCCTCGTCGCCGCGTCCCAGGCGCAACGCAGCCAGGCACAGAATGAGGCCACCGCCCTGCAGATGCTCATCTCCAAGCTCTACGCATTGAAGCTCGATGAGGCGAAGAGCGAGATGGAACGTTTCTACGGCGACAAAGGCAGCATTTCCTGGGGCAACCAGATCCGCAGTTATGTCTTTCAGCCGTACCGCATGGTCAAGGATTTGCGCACCGGCGCACAGACCAGCGACGTGCAAGCCGTGATGGACGGCGCGATCGACCAGTTCGTGAATGCCTGGCTCCGTGCCGGCTGCCCGCTCAAACGCATGCAGGGCGTGAAGGATGATGAGGATTAACCGCAAAGAGCGCAGAGAACACAAAGAATTTTTCTCTGCACACTTTGCGTTCTCTGCGGTAAAATAATTCCGGCATGAATTGGAAAATCACCTTGCTTGAATTTGCAGAGCTCGGTGTATTGCTCTTTGTTCTTTGGGTTCCTTTTCGAATGGGACGCGCAGGGATCAAAAACATTTGGTGTATTTTGGTCGGCTGGCCTTTGTTGCTAGCATGGGCAATAATCTTGTGTGTATTATCAATCAAGGCTGGCAATCTTGTGGATACGGGCAATGTTCTGCCGGACGGACAGATTGGAGCGCCGCTTTTGTTATTCGGATGGTTAATTGCACTTGCAGCCGCAGAGGTTGGGAGAAAAGGGTTTGGAAGATTTCGATTTGTGAAAAGCCAAAATATTCTCGACGAAATTGTTGAGCAGAAAAGACTGGAAGTCGCAAAACTTCCAGCACGCATCATTGCGTCCGGCGATTTACGCGATGCCATGTTGGAACACGGCGAGAGACGGGATTTTATCGCCGCGCTCAAGAAGCCTCGCGCTGGCAATATTGGACTTATTGCCGAGGTGAAGAAGGCTTCGCCTTCGATGGGTGTGATTTGCCCGGATTTCGACCCCGTTCGCATCGCGCAGGCATACGAAGCCGCTGGCGCGAGCTGCCTGTCAGTATTGACGGATGAAAAGTTTTTCCAAGGTTCGCTGGATTATCTTCGCCTGATCCGCGAGGCGGTAAAGCTGCCATTGTTACGCAAGGATTTCATTATCGACGAACGTCAGATTCTTGAAGCCATCGAATGGGGCGCGGACGCCATCCTGCTCATCGTCGCCATTTTGACGGACGAACAACTGGCCAAGTTTCACTCCGTTGCCATTGACGCGGGTCTCGCCGTGCTGGTGGAGGTCCATGACGAGGCGGAACTCGACCGCGCGCTGAAATTTTCTCCCGCCCTCATCGGCGTGAACAATCGTGATTTGAAAACTTTCAAGGTGGACCTGGCGACAACGGAAAAGCTCGCGCCGCGAATCCTGAAGAAGGGTTCACTGCTTGTTGCTGAAAGCGGCATCCATATTCGCGCGGACGTAGAACGTGTTCAAAAGTGCGGTGCCGGCGCAATCCTGGTGGGTGAATCGCTCGTCAAGCAGGGCGACATCGGTGCGAAGGTGCGCGAGTTGATTGGCTAAGCTTCAGAGGGACGAGTTACACGAGGCCCAAATCATATTTTGAAATACCAGGGACTCGTATAACTCGTCCCTCCGAAAATCACTTCTTGTTTCTCGCCAATTGTTTCGCCAGCCGTATCGCCGCGATCATGCTGCCGGGATTGGCGATTCCCTTGCCTGCGATGTCGTAAGCCGTGCCGTGGTCGGGCGAGGTGCGGATGAAGGGCAGGCCGAGCGTCCAGTTGATGCCGCTATCGAACGCGACGGCCTTCAGCGGCGCAAGACCTTGGTCGTGATACATCGCCACGACGGCATCAAAATCACCCTTCAATGCGTAGTGAAAAACCGTGTCACCGCTCAACGGGCCGGTGACATCAAAACCTTTTTTTTGCATGGCCTTCACGACGGGGCTGATGGTGGTGATTTCCTCATCGCCAAATTCACCGCCTTCGCCGGCGTGCGGATTCAGGCCGCACACGGCCACCTTCGCGCGCAGCAGGCCGAGGTCGCGGCACGATTGCGCGGCGAGTTCAATGGCGAGCGCGATTTTTTCCGGGGTTAATTTTTGGGGAACGGATTTGATGGCGATGTGGACGGTTGCGAGCGCCACGCGCAGCCAGCGGCCGCGTTCATCGGTGCCGAGCAACATCATTGCAGTCCGCTTCGTGCCGGCAAGGTCGGAGAGGAATTCGGTTTGCCCCACGAACTTGTGGCCGGAGCGGATGATGGATTCCTTGTTGACGGGCGCGGTGACGATGCCATCCAGTTCGCCGCTCAGGCAGCGTTGTCCACCGTCACGCAACCAGGCGATGGATGCGTTGGCGGCACGTGGTGATCCGGTGGGCAGGTTTTCCGGCAGCGGTTCGCCAGGATTCACGGTCCAAAACCTGCCGTTATCGGCATAACCGGAAAACTTTTTTAACGGAAGACTGAGCGAGAGCTTTTCATTCAAGACGGCGATGATTTTCTCGTCGCCGATGAGGAGATATTTGCAATCATCCACCGGGGCTTCGGTGGCGAGGGCTTTGAGGGTGACTTCCGGGCCGACGCCGGTGACGTCGCCGAGGGTGATGCCGAGCCAGTTTTTCATCGCGGGGGCGATGCCGGGTTCACTCGAAGTAGCGGATGAAGGTCTTTTTCTTCAGGCCGTCAATCCACTGCTTCTGCAACTGCGTCTGTTGTTGGGCGCGGAGATTCTTTTCAATTTCGTCGCGTACATCAGCCAGCGGTTTGGTCTGCGCGGCTTTTCTGTCCTCGACGAGCATGATGTAAACGGCGTCGCTGGCATCGATCGGATCGCTGAATTTTCCCTTGTCGAGGGAGAACGCCACCTCGCCAAGTTCCTTGCGCAGGACGGATTTTTCAACCCAGCCCCAGTCGCCGGCCTGGTGCTGCTGCGAGCCTTGCGAATAGACGGCCGCCATTTCGGTGAAGGGCACGCCTTCCTTGAGCTTGCTTTCAACCTCATTCGCCAGCGCCATGGCGTTCGTGTCGTTGTCCGAGGTCTTGTTCAGGACGATCATCCGCAGTTTCACCTGGTCATCCAGCCGGAAATCGTCCGCGTGCGACTGGTAATAATTTTCAATCTTGTTCGGCGACAGGATGATTTCGTGTTGAATCTTTAAGAAACGCATCTGCGATTCGATCCATTGTTCGCGGATCTGCGTCTGCCATTGCTCGTACGTGATGCCCTCTTGCTGGAGCGTTTTCATCAGCGTCACGCGATCACCAAATTTATCACGGATACGGTCCTGGATATATTGTTCAATGTAATTTTCCGGCACGTGGTAACCGTCGGTCTCAAAGCTATGCAGGATCAGGGCGTGTTCCACCAGGATTTCCAGGCTGTCCTGGAGCGCCTCGTTCAATTTTTGGTTGAACGTCGCCGGATCGCTGCCGTATTGGCGGCGCAAGGCCTCGGCGGCCGGTCGCGTGACGTCCTCGACCTCGGCAAATGTGATGACACGGTCGGCCACCACGGCTTTCACGCCGTCCGCCACTTCGGCAGGGGAATAAAAAGGCGCGCAAACCGTTGCGACCAGCACGGGCATGAAGCGGAAAAGTTTCATCGAATGCACAAATAGTAGCCGTCCGCCCCGTACGGTCAAGCGCGGTCAGACCTTCGGTTTGGAGGTCAGCCACATGACCAGTGCCATGACTGCGCCAAGGAGAATCGCCGCCATCGCCGACCAAAAAATCAGACGCTTCTGTTTTTCACGGTAATTGCGTCCACCCTGGCCCGCCAGCAGATAAAATCGTTCGCGTGGTTTGTTTTTTTTCCCGAACAGCACGTGCAAGGATAGCCCAACCCGGGGGAGGCCACAAGCCGCGCAAGTTCCTCGACGTTTCCCTGCTGGTCAGAAAGAATCCTCCTCCTCGTTCAAATGCGATCGTTAATTTGTGTGATTGCGTTAAAAACGGCAAATGTCGGCAAAGTCTGCAAATCTATTTTTGGCGGACTATTCGTTTTTATTCGTCCTTCGTTGTCCCTTCAAGCCCTTGTGCGTCCTTTTTTCGGTCAAAAAATGCGTTCCCGGCAGGGCGCAGATCAACAATAGTGACCGTCCGCAAGGACCGCACCGTGACCATTTCTGTTAAGACCGGCTTCGTCGGCTATGTCAAAGAACAACCCGCTAATCGCCCTAAGCGAAATCAGGTACGCGAACTCCGCAAACCGGAATCCGTTCACATCACCGCCTATTGTAACCCACACAGACATTATTGTCAACAATTAAAGTGGACTGAGTAATCTAAAAGTTCGCCTCCTTGGATCGCCAAAATTCCCGGCTTGGTTTACCCATCGGCAACTGTGTTCAGTCGCATATCATTCGATTCTGATGCCGGCAGATGCGTTCGCAATGACGGAACCGGCACAACTCGCCGGGGAGCCCCAAACATAGAAGGGACATTGCGAACAAGATTGTCTTGAACGTCGGCGATGAATAATTACGATGGATTCCGAGGTTGGTCCGGCTTTTTGCTATGATACAAGCGAGACGGACGCGACATGCTTTTTCACTTGCCTATGAAAACACCATTTAAAAATCTGCACCCCACTGATCGATTAACGCTGCCGCGCCGGCGGACGGACGGACGGACACGTTTGCCAACCTTAATAACTTTGACGTTATTGATAGTAACCGCCGCGCCGCAGTTGAAAGCTCAAGCTGGTTGGCCTGGGTATTGGGAAGGCATTACCATCGGTATTTGTCGTGGTTTTCCAGTCGGAACGGCTACTAATACAGCTCATCCGCTCGACCAATTATATTTTGATTCTCCGAAGGCGAAATTAAAAGCTCAGTTTGGACCGCCGTCATCAGACGTCCATACGGATGCGGTCACGCCTGGCACGCTGTATGGGACGACATCAGCGGACGGTGACGGATATGGCACGGTCTTCTCTGTCAATCCCGACGGCACGGATTACACCGTGCTGCATGATTTTACCGGCGGGAGCGACGGGAATTATCCGGCCGCCGGATTGGTTTTATCCAGTAATACACTTTATGGGACGACCATTAACGGCGGTAAAAATGACGAGGGCGTGGTGTTCGCCGTTGATACCAGCGGGTCAAATTTCTTCGTCTTGCATCAGTTCACCGCTCGCAACTCCCCCCTTTACACCAACAGCGACGGCGGCAATCCGTATTGCCAGTTGGTTTTATCCAACAATATGTTGTACGGAACGACGTCCGATGGCGGCAGCGGAAATTCCGGCACGGTGTTTTCAATCAATCTTATCAATACGAACTTTACGGTGTTGCATGATTTCACGAGGACGGCGGAGGATGCCAATTTCAACCTGACCAATAGCGACGGCGCTGATGCGCATGCCCGGCTCCTTTTAGCAGGCAACACGCTATATGGGACGACGACCGGCGGGGGCACGGGCGGCTCAGGCACGGTGTTTGCCATTGATCTGGCCAACACGAATTTTACCGTACTGCACAGTTTCGCGGAGCCAAATTTCTTGACGCTAACCAACAGCGACGGAGTTTCACCCTATGGCGGATTGATTTTATCCAGCAACACTCTCTATGGAACAACGGAAAGAGGCGGCCCCAACCCGAACCTTGGCTCGACGTTGGGCGGCACAGTGTTCGCACTCGATACCGATGGCACCTTTACGAATCTTTACAGCTTCACCGGCGGCAGCGACGGAGGATCGCCGCATGGTGAATTGCTTTTGTTCAGCAATATTTTATTTGGAACCACCAGCGCCGGCGGCGATAACAGCTTGAATAACGGCGGCAATGGCACGGTGTTTGGACTGAACACCGATGGCACGAGTTTTACTGTACTTCATGCCTTCTCTGCCGGGAATTACGGTTATGATCTCTCGGGTGACTCGGTGCTGACTAACAGCGAGGGGGCCAGTCCTACGACCGGGCTGATTGCCGTCAATGGCAACTCGCTGTATGGGACGGCGAATTTTGGCGGCGCCGGGGGCAGTGGCACGGTGTTTTATCTCACAAACACCAACATTGTCGTGCCGCTGGCGGTCGACACCGCCTCGTTGCCCAACGGCACGGCGGGCGCGGCTTACAACCAGGCTTTAAGCGCGAGCGACGGGCAATCTCCTTACACCTGGACAAACTTGTCGGGTAATTTGCCGCCCGGACTGGCTCTGACCGCCGACGGCACGATTTCAGGAATCCCGACAAATTCCGGCACGTTTAATTTCACTGTTCAAGTTACTGACAGCGCATCTGCCACGGCAACCCAGTCATTGGCGCTGACCATCAGCCCCGCGGAGACCGTTCCGCCGACCATTTCCATCACATCGCCGACAGCGAACCAGCGCTGGAGCAACTCCGTTTTCACCGTCACCGGCAAGGCGGCGGACAATGTCGCGGTCGCCAGCGTTTTGGTTTCATCGGATGGTGTTTGGACCAACGCGACCTTGTCCAACAACAACAGCAATTGGACGCAGCAAGTCAGTTTGATTCCCGGAACCAACACCATCACCGCTTACGCCGTGGACACCAGCGGCAATCATTCCGTGACGAACACGGTGAAGCTGGTTTACATCGTAACCGCAACATTGACGGTTGGCACCAATGGCGGCGGCGGTATTTCGCCCCCGGACAACGGCGCTACCTTGGTGATCGGCAACAACTACGAGTTGACCGCCAAGGCGGACAAGGGCTTTGCGTTCACCAATTGGACCGACGGCAATGGCAATGTCCTCACCAACGGCCTCACGCTGAAGTTCGTCATGGCCTCCAACCTCACATTCGTCGCCAATTTCGTTGATATTACGCCGCCCACCCTGACCATCACCGCACCCAAAACCGGAGCCAAGTGGAGCAACGTAGTTTATACCGTCACCGGCACGGCCACGGATAATGTCGCCGTATCCAATGTTTTGTATGCCGTCAACGGCGGGCCTCCGGCCACCGCCACGTTGTCCAACACCACTTGGAATGTTCAGGTCACCCTGGTCCCCGGCACCAACACCATCACCGCCTATGCGGTGGGCACCAGCGGCGTTCATTCTGTGACTAATACTGTCAAGCTCGACTACATCTTGAGTGCACAGGTCACCGTAAACATCGTCGGCGAGGGCACGATCAAAACGGATTACAACGGCGATTTCCTGGCCATCAGCAACCTTTACATGATGACCGCCACGCCCGCCAAAGGTTTTGCGTTCACGAATTGGACGGATGGCAACGGCAACGTCCTCACCAATGGCGCCACGCTCAAGTTTGTCATGGCCTCCAATCTCACGTTCGTCGCCAACTTCGTCGACATCACGCCGCCCGCCTTGACCATCACCGCGCCCAAAATTGGAGCCAAGTGGAGCAATGCTGTCTATTCCGTCATCGGCACGGCCACGGACAATGTCGCGGTCTCAAACGTATGGATCTCCGTCAATGGTGGCGATCCGGCCACCGCCAACCTGACCAACACCGCCTGGGGCGCCCAGGTCAATCTGCTCCCCGGCACCAATTCCATTTCCGCCTATGCCGTGGATGACTCTGGAATCCGTTCCAAGACGAACACGGTCAGTCTGCTCTATGTCGTCCTCACGCCATTGACGCTGACAATCACCAACGGCGAAGGCACCGTTTCCGGGGCCGCCAACGGACAGGAACTGGATGAAAACGTCAATTACACCCTTGATTCCAAAGCCGGCACCGGCTTCGCCTTCGAATACTGGAGCGGCGGCGTGGCCATGACCGCGAACGCCAAGCTCACCTTCACCATGACCCCGGGCCTCGCGATCATCGCCAACTTCAAGGATGTCACAGCACCCACGCTGGTCATCACTGCGCCCAAGGCGAATGAGAAATACAGCAACGCGACCATCACTGTGACCGGCACGGCGGCGGACAACTACTTGCTGGGCGCCGTCTATGTGCAGATCAACGGCGGCGGCTGGAACCTTGCCACCGGCACGACCAGTTGGAGCGCCAGCCTGCCGGTAGTCAGCGGTGCCAACCTCGTTCAGGCCTACGCCGTGGACGACGCCGGGAATATCTCCAAAACAAACAGCGTGAGTTTCATCGGCGTGCTGCCGCCCGATTGGGCGCCCGCGTCCCTCGAGGGCAAGGTGGTCGATGTGACGCCTAACGGCGGGAATACCATAATGGTGGGATTTGCTGCGGCCACTTTCAGCCAGACGGACACCAATTCGTTGGGCGATTCGGGCACTGGCACTTATGACTACACCCAGACCGCGACCAACGTGGCTGATTTGAGCATGACCTTTGTCTTGCCGCTGCTGCTGGCCCATGGTGAGGGGGCCATCCAGTTGGATTATACGAATGCCAACGAAGGGACGTTCACGAACTTTACTTCAGGAGATTATGGCGTCTTTGCGGTGGCCTTCACCACGAGTAATCTCCCGGCGAGCTGGTCGGGGCATACGTTCTCGATCACTAATTACAGCGACAAGTTGACGATGGTCAAAATTACCAGCAGCACCCAGGTCACCGTCACCGACTCCGATGGGACCATCACCACCAATACTTACGCGGTGCAGGTAGCCAGCCCGATCGCGGCGATGATCACGGTGACGAACACAACCACGTCAAAAGTGAGTTATTTCCAGCCGACGTTCACCTCGAAATCGGACGGAGTTTATGAGGTCAATAATTACGTCAGCGGCGTTTTTAGTGACGGAGATTCCGGCACTTTCGGGTTTAAATGACCTGGCGGGACCGCGACGTACTTGCCGGAAATTTTTTTTGCGCTAACGTCTTCTCATGCAACTGGAAGACCATTTGGGCGACATCATCCGCAAGATCCGCAAGGCCAGCAACATCTCCGTCGCAACCGCCGCCGCCGCCGCCGGCGTTTCCGAAAAGGAACTCGCCGCGCTCGAGGATACCGGGAAAACTTCCGCGAAGGTGAATTTCATCGCCCTCGCCCGGACCATCGGGCTTGACGGCAAAAAACTTGAGGGCATCGCCGGGGGTTATCTGCCGTCGCCGAAAGACCTGCCTCTCTGGCGTGGATTGCGCGTGTTCACCAGTGCCGCCGATGATTTCACCGTCAACTGTTTCCTGGTCTGGGATGAGGTGACCCGCGAGGCTGCGCTTTTCGATACCGGCATGGACTCAAAACCTGTGCTGGATTGCATCGCCGCCGAAAAACTCGAACTCAGACATATTTTCATCACCCACTCGCATTGGGATCACGTCGAGGCGCTGCCGAAATTTCGCGCGGCATTTTCCGGGGCTAAAATCCATTCCGGCTCCAAAAGTGCGCCCGTTGACCAGCGCAACAAAAATGACGAGGTCATCCACCTCGGCGGGCTGCAAATTACACACCGCGAAACGCCCGGCCACGCGGACGACGGCGTGACATATCTCATTAGCAACTGGCAGAAGGGTGCGCCGCAAGTCGCCATCGTCGGCGACACGATTTTCGCCGGTTCGATGGGTAACGGCAACGGACACTGGGAAATCGCACGCCAAAAAATTCGCGAACAAATTTTAACGCTGCCGCCGGACACCTTGATCTGCCCCGGCCACGGTCCGCTCACCACCGTCGGCGAGGAAAAGGCGAACAATCCGTTTTTCTGAAGCGTGAAACGCCTCGGCAAAAATCACGGCGCCTACCACGGCGAGACGATTGACATCCGTGCCGTGCTGCACGAAATCGAAGATGCCGCGAAACAGCACGGCTGGACCTCGGAAATTTTTCACCAAGCGGAAAATTTTGACTGGCTGGCTTTACACCGCGCGCCGGTTTCAATCCACAATCCACAATCGCCAATCCGCATTTATATTTCAACGGGCATCCATGGCGACGAGCCGGCCGGTCCGCTGGCCGCGCTGAAGCTAATCCGGGAAAACCGCTGGCCGGAGCATGCCGAGATTTTTCTGCTGCCGTGTCTGAATCCCGTTGGTTTCACCCGCAACACGCGTGAGAACTCCGGCGGCCTCGACCTGAACCGCGATTATCGCCACTCCCGCGCGCCGGAAACGCTGGCACATATCGCATGGCTCAAACGCCAGCCGAAGTTTGATTTGTATCTTTGCCTGCACGAGGACTGGGAATCGCACGGCTTTTACCTCTACGAACAGAACCCCGACGGCAAAATTTCCCTCGCGGAGAAAATGATCGAAGCTGTGAAAATGATTTGCCCGATTGACCTGAACGAAATGATTGAAGGTCGCGAAGCTCGCGGCGGCATCATCCGTCCGAACATCCAGGCGGGCGAACGTCCGCAATGGCCGGAAGCCGTCTGGCTTATTGTGCAAAAATCGCGGCAAGGGTACACGCTCGAAGCGCCATCGGATTTTGAACTGCCCGTGCGCGTGCAGGCGCTGGTGAACGGTGTCCACGCGGCGGTTCTATTTTAGGTATCGGCAAAAATATCGGTGTCTATTCGCGTCATCCGTGGTTAAATTTTCCGCGTGAGCAAACCCAAATCGCAGTGGGACTTTGGCGAACTGTTTCCCGTAGCGGAGACGCGCAAGGTGCTGACCGTCTCGGAACTGACATGGCAGGTGCGCGCGTTGCTGGAGAAATCCATCGGCATGATCTGGGTCAGCGGCGAAATCACCAACCTGCGCGCGCAAAGTTCCGGCCACATCTATTTCACGCTCAAGGACGTCGGCGCGCAGTTGAGCTGCGTGCTGTTCAGCCGCGAAAAAGTGACTCAGCGCGACTTGCTGGCGGACGGCCAGAAAGTTTTGCTGCAAGGCGAAATCACGGTGTACGAGGCTCGCGGACAGTATCAACTCATCGTCCGCACGGTGGAAATGCAGGGTGTCGGCGCATTACAGGCGCAGTTTGAACGGCTCAAGCAGAAGCTCGCAGCGGAAGGTCTGTTTGGTCCGGAACGGAAACGTCCGCTCCCACGATTTGCGCACCGGATCGGCCTGGTCACGTCGCCCACCGGCGCAGCCATCCGCGACGTGCTGCATGTCATTGAACGCCGCAACCCGTCGTTGGAGATCATCTTCGTACCCACGCGTGTGCAGGGGGAAGGGGCGGCGAAGGAAATAGCCGAAGCGGTTGAATTATTAAATCGTTACAACATTACTTCGGACCCGGTTCAACGATTTGACGGTTCACCGAAGCTCGACTTGATTCTCATCACCCGCGGCGGCGGTTCGCTGGAGGATTTGTGGGCGTTCAACGAAGAGCCGGTGGCGCGCGCGATCTTTGAATCGGCGGTCCCCGTTGTTTCCGCCGTCGGTCACGAGATTGATTTCACCATCGCCGATTTCGTCGCCGACATTCGCGCGGCAACGCCGAGCGCGGCGGCGGAAATCATCACGGAAGGCTTTTTCGCCTGCCGCGAATTTGTGGCCGGCGCGCCGTTGCGGCTGCGCCAGCTCGCGCAACGTAAAATTGGCCGTGAAATCGGGAATTTCGATTCACTTGCCGGGCGGCTCGCGCGCTTGCATCCACGTCGCCGGCTGGACGATTGGTTGCTGCGGTTGGACGATTTGTCATCGGGACTGATGCGCTGCCTGAAAACGGCGGCGCGTACGCGAAACCTGGTTTTGCAAAACCTGGCCGGCAGGTTTTTGCGCGCGAAGCCCTCGGTGAACCTGAAATCAAAAAAGGAAAATCTGCGGCAACTTGAAAAACGTTTGAATGCGCTGGGCCCGGAGCAGGTCCTGGCGCGCGGCTATTCCATCACAACCGACGCGGCGACGGGAAAAGTTTTGCGCGATACCAACAAGATCATCGCCGGACAAAAATTGAAGACCCGGCTTGCGAAGGGGGAAATTCTCAGCCAGGCGGAAAAATAGCCTTATTGCGCGACGGCGCGGTAAAATTTCTGCGGTGCCAGGAGATTGCTTTCGGTGAATGTGAACGGCGAGGCGTTAGTGAACACGGGCAGCCAGTTGGTTGAACCCAGGTTGGTTGATATTTGCACCACATAGCCGGCGGTCACTGTGCCGGTGACGCCGAGGGAAAAGACTCCATTGCCAAAGGCCAGCGGCGTGATCGTGGCCGCCGATCCCGAAACGATAGATGTCCCGGAAACTGTGACCATGTCAAAGCGCGTCGTGCCGCTGGTGGCGTAGCTGCTGGTGGGCTGCGCAGCGACATAGTTGGCGTTGGCCGAGCCGATGGCGGTGCTCTCAAATTCTCCAACGATACGGAAGACAAAATTTGCGTTGTTATTCACACCCGGGGCGGTTGCAAGACTGTTGGTGAAGGCATAAAAATTCGTCCCGAGCGTCAGCGTGGCGGGCGTGGTAAAATCAGTGAAGCTTGTGCCGCTGTTCGTCGAATATTGCAGGCGAAAATATTTGCCGCCCGTCTTGCTGCTTTGCTGGCTCCACGAAATCGCGATATTTTGTTTTCCCATCGTGCTGACGGCGAATTGCACGCCGGCGGTTTTGTTGTTGGCCGTTGAAGCCGGGTAAGTGGTCGTGCTCCACGCTGAATTATCGGTGCTGCCGGCGGGGTCAAGATTGGTATCGCCGGTCGAGAAGGTCTGGGTAGTGCCGCCGGCGAGCGAAGCGGTGCCGCTGCCGATCGATGGCGTGGTGGTGCCCGTGCCGACGTTGCCGTCGGGCGAAATGCTGTTGAAATTCCATTGCGCGAAAACCGCCGGGTTGGTGAGCACGACGGTAAGCGCCGCGGCGGAACTCGTCACGCTGCCCGACAAATTGGTGATGATGACGGAATAATTTCCGGCATTGGTTGTCTGGACGTTTGCGATGGAAAAGGGATTGGTTGTCGCGCCTGAAATGTTTGTGCCATTGAGCAGCCATTGATAATTCAGCGGTAGCGTACCGGTGGCGCTTGCGTTAAATGTTGCGGTCTGGCCCGCGAGCACAGATTGGGTTTGCGGCTGCGAGGTGATGGCCGGCGGGGCGTTGGTCACGAGCAGCGCGACGGCGGAGCTGGTCACGCTTCCAAAACTGTTGGTGATGATGACGGAATAACTTCCATTATTGGTGAGTTGGGCATTGGGGATGGAGAAGGGGTTGCTGGTCGCACCGGGGATGTTTGTGCTGTTGAACAGCCATTGATAATTCAGCGTTCCGCTGCCGGTCGCCGTTACGGAAAAGGAGATCGTTGCGCCCGCGGCATTGGTCTGACCCTGCGGTTGCACGGTGATGACGGGTGGATTTGTGGCCGGGCCGGCGGCCAGGGAAAAATCCTTCATCACGGCCATGTGCTGCGCGTTGGTGGAGTCGGAAAATTGCACGGGCGAAACATCACTCAACGGCGTGTAGACCGTGGAATCAAACACCAGGCCGTTCGGAAACGAGTGCGATGGGAAAACGGTGGCCGTTTCAAAGTTGGTGAGCGAGGAGCTCGGCAGCACGTAATCATGCGGCGAATCGCGGTTCTCGCTGGTGTCGGAATTGCCGACGTTGTCCACCGGCACGGGAAAGTCGTTCAGATAGCTGTCGAATGTCTGCATCGTGGTGGATTCGGTGCGGCTGCCGGTGTTGAAGTCGCCGGCGACAACGGTGAAGGCGTTCGGGGGGAAATTGGATTGGATCAGCGCTTTCAAATTCGTTGCCTCGCTGCTGCGGTTCGCGGCGGAGGTCGTCAGCAGGTGAACGCTGACGGCGTATAGGTAATTGGTGCCCGGCAACTGGATTTGCGCCCACGCAAAGCCGCGGTTCGGTTGCGACTGGACCGTATCCGTCCACGAGCCGGAGGCGACGATCGGCCAGCGGCTGATGATGCCATTCGGGATGTCGCCGCTGCTGGTGTACGGTTCGCGGTAATAGGAAAAATTGGTCCCAAAACAACTGCCCACCAGCACGCCAAAATCGGATGCGGCGTTGTTGCTGTAATTGAATTCCTGGATGCAGACAACGTCGGCCTTGGTGCCCTGCAAAATCCGCAACGCGAAGGGCTGGTAACTTTGCGCATCGCCGTTCAGATTCGCGGCCACGATGCGCAGGTTAAAATTGGTTTGCGCGGAAACGGGTGGGGGTAGAAGAATTCCCAACAACGCGACAACAATTCCAGCGCGGCGTAAAACGACAGGGGCAATCCTCATTGTCAAAATATCTTCGCGCACCCGGCAGGAAATACAAGCGGGCAATTTGGATTTTTTGGAAATAATCCGGCATTTTTATGTATGAATGTGAACTGGACGGATAATCCTTTTTTGCTATCATTCAGCCGTGCCGAACCACACCAAAGGCGCGGTCGCCAATGCGTCCGCCAAAAGTCCGCCATTCGAGGAGGCATTGAAAAATCTCGAGGCCGTCGTCGAGGCGATGGAGTCCGATGATTTGCCGCTCGAAACGCTGCTTGCGAAATACGAAGAAGGCGCGAAACTGGTGAAAATTTGCCAGGAAAAGCTGGGGGAGGCCGAATTAAAGATCCAGCAACTGGAAAAGACGGCATCCGGCGGTCTGAAATTGAAGCCGGTGGACTTGTCCGAAGAATGATTTTTAGAAAAATATGAGTCGCTACCTAGACATGGTTGACGCGCCCGAGCACGTCAAAAAACTGACCGTTCCGCAATTGCAGGAACTGGCCAACGACATCCGGACCGAGCTCATCGAGGGTCTCGCCAAGGGTGGCGGCCATCTCGGCCCGAATCTCGGTGTCGTCGAACTCAGTATCGCGCTGCACAAGGTTTTCTCCACCCCCAAGGACAAATTTGTCTGGGACGTCAGCCATCAGGTGTATGTCCACAAGCTTTTGACCGGTCGCAAAAACCGATTTCGCACGATTCGCCAGACGGACGGCCTGAACGGTTTCGCGCTGCGCACCGAGAGCGAGCATGATTGCTTTGGCGCGGGTCACGCCGGCACGGCGCTTTCCGCCGCGCTCGGCATGGCGGCGGCGCGTGACAAAAAGGGCACGGACGAAAATATCGTCTGTATCTTCGGTGACGCGGCGTTGACCAACGGCATTTCGTTCGAGGCGATGAACAACGTTGCCCATACGACGAAGAAATTCATCGGCATCCTCAACGACAACGAATGGAGCATCGCTAAAAATGTCGGCGCGATCTCCGGCTACCTCAACAAGCTCATCACGAACCCGCGCTATAACCAGCTCGCGAAGGATTTTGAAGGTTTTGTCCGCAAACTTCCGAAAGGTAATGTTGCGATCAAGCTCGCGCACAAGGCCGAGGAAGGTTTCAAAGGCGCGCTGGCCGATGTCGGAATGCATCAAAAAAGTGAAACCGCGCTCCAGCATGACGGCCGCGGCGGCTACGGCTCGCCGGTGTTTTTTGAGGAAATGGGCATGCGCTATCTCGGCCCGATCGATGGACATGATCTGCCGTTGCTCATCAGCACGCTCGAATTTGCGAAGCAGTGCGACCATCCGATTGTCATCCACGTCTTGACGCAGAAGGGCAAGGGCTTTGACGCCGCGCTCAAGTACCCCGAAAAATTCCACGGCCTCGGCTCCTACAACGCCCAGACCGGCGAGACGCCCGCCGCCAAAGCCGGCACCCCGCCGATGTACCAGGACGTCATGGGCCAGACCGCCGTGAAGCTGTGCCGGAAATTTGACAACATCGTTGGCATCACCGCCGCGATGCCCACCGGCACTGGCATGAAGCATTTGGAAAAGGCCATGCCCGACCGTTACATTGACGTCGGCATCGCCGAGGAACACGCCGTCATCTTTGCCGCCGGCATGGCGACGATGGGCTACCGGCCGATCGTGGCGATTTATTCCACGTTCCTGCAACGCGCCTACGATTGCATCCATCACGACGTCTGCTTGCAGGACTTGCCCGTGATTTTCGTCATGGACCGCGCCGGCCTTTCCGCGAACGACGGCCCGACGCATCACGGCTTGTTCGACATTTCCTATCTGCGCTGTTTCCCAAATGTCATCGCCATGGCACCCGCGAACGAAGATGAACTCGCCGACATGATGTTCACGGCCACGCAGATAAATCATCCGACGTTCATCCGCTACCCGCGTGGAACGGCCGAAGGCGTCCCCGTGAAAGCCGATCCACAGGCCATCGAAGTCGGCAAGGCGCAAATCGTTGAATCATTTGCGAATAATAAAAAGCGCAAGGTCGCGCTGTTCGGTCTGGGCCCGATGAATACCATCGCGCGCAAGGCCGCCGCGCAGCTCAATGCCGAGGGTTACGACTGCGCCGTCATCAATCCGCGGTTCACCAAGCCGCTGGATGGGCCTGCGCACGAGACCTACGGCCACGAAGCCGAATTGGTCGTCACGCTCGAAGACCACGTGCTCATGGGCGGTTATGGCTCGGCGGTACTGGAATTGTTCAGCGAAAAACACGTTACCACGCCCATCGTGCGCATCGGCTGGCCTGATCAGTTCATCGAACACGCCACCACGCAGGATGAACTCCGCAAGAAATATGGCCTGAGCGTCGAAAATACCGTCGCCAGGGTGAAGGCGCATTTTGCCGAACCGGCCTTGACGAAGAAGCAGCTTGCGATTGCATGAAGTGAAAATTCAAAAGCCAAAAGCTCCATCGGCGTTCACGCTGGTGGAGCTTTTGTTCGTTATCGCCATAATTGCAGTTTTGATCGCGCTGTTGTTCCCGGTGCTTTCGCATGCAAAGCAAAGAGCGCAACGAGTCCAATGCGCGAATAATGTCCGTCAACTTGAAGTGGCTTTGCAGTTGTATTTGGAAAATTATAACTCCGCTTATCCTCGCGCGTATGAATGGAGTGGAAGACTTGCTGTTTTCATTCACGAGAGCAACAAGGGCAGTCAAAAGAATTTGTGGTCGTGTCCGTCTGCATCACGTCCCGCAACTCTGCCAACGAATATTTGGTATTCCTCTTATGGTTATGACGCTTACGGTGTCTGTACGAATGAGAGTCTGGATTCATTAGGGCTCGGCGGACACGACGGCCCCGGAAGTTTTGTGATAAACGGAATTGTAAGAAGAAAAGTGGATGGACCACCTGTAAAAGAATCAGAGCTTGTAAGTCCAAGTGATATGATGGCCATTGGTGACGGATTTACCGGGGACCTTGCAACCGGCATTTATATCAACGATGGGTCCTGGTATCTATGGCGCTCAGATACTTTGGGTGATGTCGAATCGATACAACAGGCGATTGACGGGAAAAAACGTTCTTTGGCCCGTCACCAAGGCAAAGCCAACGTGGTTTTTTGTGACGGTCACGTCGAATCGCCGACATTGCAATCACTTTTCACCGAAACCAACGATCTCGCCCTTGCCCGTTGGAACCGCGACGACCAGCCGCACCGTGATCAATTGCCACCATAATTAACATAGTTGCAAAAATCGTTTTGTTGGAGCTATAGTTCAAACATGACGGTCACACTGACACCTGAACAGGAAAAGTTCATCGCGGAAAGAATCCGGCGCGAACATTCCTCGCCGGAACAAGTGGTGGATGAAGGCTTGAAGTTGATTCAAGCCAAAGAGGAATATCAAAAACGGCTGGCCGAATTGCAGCGTGAGATTGACATCGGGCTGGCGCAGATTGAACGCGGTGAGACGGTGGATGGCGGCAAGGCCATTGCCGAACTTATGGAGAAAAACCGCCAGCGCGCCCGCCGATGAGCCGGTTTAAGCTTTCGCTTCAAGCCCGCGCCGATTTGCAGGAGATCGAAGATTACATTTCCCGCGACAATCCCGATGCAGCCCTGCATTTACTTGTGACAATTGAGGAAAAATGCCGGTTGCTTGCACGGCATTCCGGCATCGGTTTCGAGCGTTTGGAATTGCGTCCGGGCTTGCGAAGCTTTGCGGTCGGCAATTATGTCATCTTTTACCGCGCAGCGGACGATGGAATTGAAGTTGTCCGCGTTCTCCATGGCGGACGCGATCTGCCGGAATTGTTTTGAACAGTGCGCTTGAGTCGCCACGGTTTGCGGCTTAAATTCCCGCCGCATGAGTTCACCACTGAAAGAGCAAGTCGCCGGCACGGCGGCTTGGATCAAAAAATTGCGCGAAGAAATCGCCCACGTCATCGTCGGGCAGGAACAACTGGTCGAGCGTTTGCTGGTCGGCCTGCTCGCCAATGGTCATGTGCTGCTGGAAGGCGTTCCCGGGCTCGCAAAAACCCTTTCCGTCCGCACGCTCGCGACCGCGGTGCAGGCGAAGTTTAATCGCATCCAATTCACGCCCGATCTGTTGCCGGCGGACATCGTGGGTACGCTCATTTACAATCCGCAGGACGGCAAGTACCACGCCACGCGCGGCCCCATCTTCGCCAATTTCGTTTTGGCGGATGAAATCAACCGCGCACCGGCCAAGGTGCAAAGCGCGTTGCTTGAAGCCATGCAGGAACGGCAGGTCACGCTTGGCGGGGAGACGATGAAGCTGCCGTCGCCGTTCCTTGTGCTCGCCACGGAAAACCCCATCGACCAGGAAGGCACCTATCCGCTGCCCGAAGCGCAGGTGGACCGTTTCATGTTCAAGGTGATCCTGGATTATCCGAACGAAGCCGATGAAAGAAAGATTCTCGACCGCATGGCGTTCACCAGCCCGGAGCAGCCGGTGAAACCCGTCGTGTCGCTCGAAGAAATCATGGCGACGCGCAAACTGGTGGACCAGATCCATGTGGACGACAAGATCCGCGATTACATCGTGAAGATCGTCTTTGCCACGCGCAAGCCGCAGGACTTCAAGCTGGATGTGAAGCATTTCATCCAATTCGGCGCCTCACCGCGCGCGACGATTTTCCTGACGCTCGCCGCCAAGGCGTGGGCGTTGCTCCAAGGCCGCGACTACGTCATTCCCGAGGACATTAAGAGCATCGGCCCCGACGTGCTTCGCCACCGCATCATCCTGACCTACGAAGCCGAGGCGCAGGCGGTGACGACCGACGCGATCATCAAGAAAGTCTTCAACGCGGTGCCGGTGCCGTGAAAAAACAAAATGGTCAATTATATACCACAGTACAAGAGCTTGGTGGTTCAATCGAAACGCGAGCCAGAGGATCTCGCGGCAGAACTAAAACGGTACGTCTGTTCGCGTGTTTCAATACATGGAACGCCGGATAACTTGGAAGCATTGTCTGACTATCCAGAAATAAAAGAGGTGTCATTATTTTATTGTGACATTTCTAATTTGAGCGTTTTGAATGGATTGACAAAACTACGTCAATTGAGGGTGGCTTTTGGAACTTTGGTGGAGGTTGATTTGAACTTCTGCAGAAAAACGCTGGAGCTTCTCGTTTTATCACGGCTTCGACGCTTTAAAGATTTAAGCACTTTGCCAGCAATGCCAAAACTTGAATACTTATCGATCACTCATATCCATTCTTTCAATGCGCCGGATTTTAGTTTGTTTCAAAATCTGCGGCATTTATCAGTTTGGAACACAGAATGGGACTCGCTGAACTGGTTGACTGACTTGCCCGGCTTGGAGACGCTTCATATTTCACAAATCAAAGTCAAAGATAAGAATTGGAAACCCGTTCTTGGATTGAAGCGGCTTCATCACTTGCACGGAATGAAAAATGTCTTTAAAAGCAAAGCCTTTGATGAATTTGTCCGGATGCGACCGAATGTCATCGTTGATCGTGGAATTCCCGTCGATTTAGAAAGACATCCGCAGCTAAAAGCGTATTTAACGAAGCTTCGTTCCAGGCGAAATCAAGCATGACCATTACCGAACTGCTCGAATCCGTCCGCCGTGTGGAGATGCGCACTAACCGCCTCGTCAATGACACGATGGTCGGGGCGTATCTGAGCCATTTCAAGGGGCGCGGCATGGACTTCGAGGAGTTGCGCGAATATATCCCCGGCGATGATGTCCGTGACATCGACTGGAACGTCACGTATCGCCTGGGTCGTGTGTTTGTGAAACGCTTCCGCGAGGAACGCGAACTCACCGCCGTGCTCGCCGTGGATGTTTCGGCCTCGTCGCAATTCGGTTCGTCCAATCGTACGAAGCGCGAGTTTGCCGCCGAAATTGCAGCCACGCTCGCTTTTTCCGCCGCCAAGAATGGTGATAAAGTCGCGCTGCTATTGTTCACTGACGAGGTGGAATTGTTCATTCCCCCGCGCAAGGGACGGCGGCACATATTGCGTATCGTCCGTGAATTGCTGATGCACCAGCCGAAAAAGCGCGGGACGGACATTGCCGGCGCGCTGGGTTTTTTGAATCACGTTTTGCATCGCCGGGCGATCGTGTTTTTGCTGACGGATTTTTTGCACACCGCCGCCGGCGTGCCGGGAGCGCCGCGCCCGGGCAGTCGTGATGTCATTGCGGAACTCGGGTTGACGAACGTGCGTCACGATGTTGTCTGTCTGCATTTGCATGATCCACGAGAAGGCGAACTGCCGGATGCCGGCTTGGTGACGATTGAAGATGCTGAAACCGGCGAACTGCTGGAACTGGACTCCAGCCGCAATTCCATCCGCGAAAAATTTTCCCGCATCAACGTCGATCGCCTGGCCGAACTGGATCGTTCGCTTAACCGTACGGGCGTTGATACGTTGCGGCTTACGACGGCCGGCCCGTTCGCGCCGGCGTTACAACGTTTCTTTGAACTCCGCCGTGGCCGGCGTCGTGGATGAAAACTCTCGCCGTTATCTTATTGCTGCCGTGGGCGGTGATTGCCGCCGATACGAATGCATTGCCGCCGCTTGTGCCGGCCTATGGCGAAATCCCGCCGACGTTTTGGGAGCAATACAGGGCATTGGTGATACCTGGCGCCTTTGTATTCGTATTCCTTTTGACCTGGGGAGTTTGGTTTTTGCTCAAGCCGAAGCCGCCGGTCGTCTTGTCGCCGGCGTTCGTTGCCCGCGAAGCGTTGAAAAAATTGCAGCCTCAGCCGGAAGATGGAAGGGTGTTAAGCGAAATATCACAGATCTTTCGCCGATATGTCGGCGCGGTTTTTAGTTTTCCGGCAGGTGAGATGACCACGGCGGAATTTTCCGCGGTTCTAGCTGCGCATCCGAAAGCCGGGCTGCAGGTTGCAGAGGTGCTCTCAACTTTTCTGCGTGCCTGCGACAAGGATAAATTCACGGCCCATAATGCTGCTCCGCCGTTGAACGCGGTCGGACGCGCCTTGCAATTGGTGGAGCAGATTGAAAGCGGGTGGCGAGAAGTCCCGGCCTCAAAATCCATTCCTCGATGACCGGCGAATTTGAATTTCAATTTCCATGGGTGCTGGCCTTGCTGGGGCTGTTGCCGGTTTACGCCCTGTTGCGGGGCAAAACCGGCAGGCATTCGGCGTTGACGTTTCCGAGCGCAGAAATTGCGCGGCTGGCGGGCGGGCGGGCCCGTGCCGCGGCGGGACGGTTTTTGTTTTTTCTCCGGTTGCTGGCACTGGCACTGGGCATCGTGGCGCTGGCCGGGCCCCGGCTGGCAAATTATCATGTCGAGTCCGAGACCCCTGGAATCGACATCATGCTGGTGCTGGACCTGTCCTGGTCCATGGAGGCGATCGACATGGGCAGGCCGGCGGACCGGTTGACGCGCTTTGCCTGCGCCTCCGGCGTGTTGAAAGATTTTATCGCCAAACGCCCGGACGACCGTATCGGACTGATCGCCTTTTCCGGCCAGCCGTATCTGGCCAGTCCGCTGACGTTGAATCATACCTGGCTGGATGAAAACATTTCGCGTCTGCACGTCGGCACCATCACCGATCTCGGCACAGCCATCGGCGATGCGGTGGTCGTGGCGGCGAAACGCTTGAAGGCCGTGCCGAACAGCAAGAGCCGCATCATCATCCTGCTCACCGATGGCGACAACAACATGGGCAAGATCGATCCGCTGCCCGCCGCGCAGCTGGCCGCCGCGATTGGCGTGAAAATTTACACCATCGGCATCGGCATCGAAGCGACCTGCAACATGCCCAAGTTTGATCCGATGACTGGAAACTTTATACTCGATGCAAGCGGCAACATCATTCCCACCCTGTTGCTTCAGCCGGCAAACTACACCGTGCTGGGCAAGATGGCCGATGTCTCCGGCGGCCATTTTTTCCGCGCAACCAGCCAGCGCGAGTTGCAAAATATTTACAACCAGATCGACCGGCTGGAAAAATCCCGGGCGCAGCAACGTCGATTTGCGACCTACGATCTGCTGTTCTGGTGGCCGCTGTTCGCGGCGCTCGCGTTGCTGGCGCTGGAATTGTTGCTGGTGAACACAAGATATCGCCGCGTGCCATGAACCTTGCCGGATTTCATTTTGCCGAACCGCGCTGGCTGTGGCTGGCCGCGGTCGCACCGGTTTTGCTGGCGTGGCTGCACTGGCACGCGGGGCGAAAACGCCGCGAACAACTGGCAAAAATCGCCGCGCCGGATTTTATCGGACGCCTCACGCGGTCGCACAGCCCGGTGAAGCGGCGCATGAAGGAGATTTTGCTGTTGCTCGTCTGGATTTGTGCCGGGGTCGCGCTGGCCCGGCCGCAATCGGGCAGCGTGGAAAATGCGAACGTATTTGTTGGTGAAGACGTGGTGTTCGTGCTGGATACGTCGTTGAGCATGACGACGACAGACGTGTTGCCCAGCCGGATGCAGCGTGCGAAATTCGCGATGCTGGATTTTGTCCAGAAGCAGAGCCATGGCCGGGTGGGACTGGTGGCGTTCGCCGGCAGCGCCTTTTTGCAATGTCCGTTGACGTTCGACCAGGGGGCGTTTGAAGAAACCCTGATGAGCATCGATGAAAAGACAATTCCGGTGCCCGGCACGGACATCGGACGCGGACTGGTCGAAGCGGACCGTGCGATGGATAAAAATGCGAAGCGCAAGATGGTCGTGCTGCTGACGGACGGGGAGGACCTGGAAAAGACCGGGATTGCGATCGCAAAAAAGCTGGCGACGAACGGCGTGGTTGTGTTTACGATCGGCGTCGGGACGCCGGCTGGAAAAGAGATCCAATTTGTGAACACGAACGGCCAGACCGAATTTTTGCGTGACCATGACGGCGCGGTGGTTCACAGCCAGCTCGATGAAAAGACGCTGCGCGAGATCGCGGAGGTCACTGGCGGCAGTTATTTTCCATTGGGAAATCTTGGTGACGGACTCATGCACGTGAAGACTGCCATGCACACGCTTGATGTCGCTGCAAGCCAGCGAGAGACAAGAAAACAGGGTGTGGACCGGTTTTATCTGCCGCTGGCGGTCTGCCTGGTGTTGCTGGCCGCCGAGCCGCTCATCGGCACGCGCCGAAAATTTTCTCCGACGGCATGAAGTATTTCGCATCCATATTGATTTTGCTTTCGCTGACGCTGAAGTCCGCGCTCGCCGCCGCCGCGGAGGATGCCACGAATCTTCCGGCGCCCGTGTCGGCCCGGGATTTTTTCAATGCGGGAACCCGGTTGCTGATCGCGACTAATTTTACCAGTGCCGAACAAATGTTTGGTGCCGCGCTGGAACAGCAGGATGAGCAGGTACAACCGCTGGCCGAATACAATCTTGGCCAGGCGCGTTTTGCCGAGGGCATGGATATTTTTAAAAAGGGGCCGGATGCGCAAAAGGTATCCGCGCAGGGCAAGGCCGTGCTCGCCGAGGGCGCAAATGCCATTCAAATGGCGCATTCAGCGCTGGCGGATAATCAGTTGGACAAAATTGTCGCGGCCTACATCGAGGGTCGCGGCGCGCGAAAAAATTTGCGTGCGGCGGAAAAGGCGGTGCAGGCCGCGATGAATGTTTACGGCCGGACTTTGACGAAGTGGCAACGTGCTGACGATGATTTCAAGGGCGCAGTGGAGTTAAACCCGGCCGACGGGAATGCGGCCAGCAACGCCGGGATCGTTGCGCAGTATATTGCGCGCCTCATCAATTTGATAAAAAATATGGAGCAGATGCTCGGACAGATGCGCGGTCAGGATTCCGAGCTGGGAAAGGTGCTTTCCCAACTCAAGGGGCAGATGCCGGCACCTAATGCGCCACCCGGCGGCAAGGGTGACGATGATGATGATGATAAAAATGACGGCAGCGGAGGAAATGGAGACGTGACGCCCGAGTCGCTCATCGGCAAGGAAGAAGGGGGCGGCGGTGATGGCGGCCAGATGACAGGGCCGCTTTCGCCGGACCAGGCGGCGCAAATACTGGACGGGATTCAGATTGATGGCGGACGCCGCCTGCCGATGGGCGGTGACAAGGAAGGAAAGCCGTCCGGCGACCGGAAAGGGCGTAACTGGTGAAATGAAATTTTCACGGACATTATTTTTGCTGTTCTTTTTGGCGCAGAGCTTTTTGCGGGCGCAAACCCCGCCGCAAATTTCGCCGGCCGTCGCAGCGCAGATGATCATGCAGCCACAACCACCGGCAAGCGGTCCGCCGGTCGAAATTTCCGCAACCGCGGAATTTGATCCACCGGTGGTTGGGATCGGCGGGAAAACTTTTTATCGTGTGACGGTCAACGCCACCCAGGGTTCCATCCGCTGGCCGGATACGGTTTCCGCACCGCCGGAGTTGCGATTCGGCAACGACGTGCGCGGGCAGTTGTCATTACCGGACGGCATCAAGGTGCAGCCGCTCACATCGTTCCTCTACGAGGTGACTCCGACAGCAACGGGGCATTTCACCGTGCCCGAATTTCTAGTGGACTCCGGCTGGCTGCCGGTGACGATTCCGGCGGCGAGCCTCGATGTGGTTACGACAAACACGGGACTGGTTCCATCAAAAATCTTGATGGAGATTTCCGCAACTAATCTTTTCTTTGGCGAACCACTCCGCATCCGGCTGGTACCGCCGCCGGATCCTGCCAATCGCATGCTTTTTATCCGGGACATGCAATTTAATGGTGGCGCACTTCTCGCTGACCGGCTGTCGACGCGTTTTGGCACCGGGCCGGTTGATTTTGGCGGGCAGTTGAAGCAGGTCTTGACGATCGAGACGGTGGTGACGCCATTGACTGCAGGAACGATCACTTTTTCGGTACAGGCTTTTGTTGGTTTCAATCAGGCAGACTCCGCCGGTTGTAAATTCCTGGTTTCCGACGCGACCAATATTTTTGTGCGTCCGTTGCCAACGGAAAATGAGCTGCCCGGCTTTACGGGTGCGGTTGGAAAGTTTTTGGCGGATGTACCGAAGTTTTCGACAAATCAGGTCCATGTCGGCGAGCCCATAAAACTGAAATACAATTTTCACGGGGAAGGGAATCTGACCCGTTATGTGCCGCCAGAGGCGCCGCTTTCACATGAATGGCAGGTCATTGCCGGTAACGTCGGGGAAAATACCTTTACGCTTATACCCCTGACCGATGAAGCGACGAGCACGCCGGCGATTCCATTCGCCGCATTTGACCCGGCGACGGGAAATTACTACGACCTGACCATTCCAGCGTTTCCAGTCACGGTCACCGGTGACGCCCTACCCACGCAAATCAGCGATTGGAGTTCTGGTGACACAAACAGCGTGACCCTGCAGTTGGGCACGCTGGCAAAATTGCCGGGGAGATCGGCGCCAGATTTGCAACCGCCGCAAATGCGTGCGGGTTTGGTTCTGGCCCAGATTTTACCCGTATTTGCATTTTTCATCTTATGGCGCCGGGATGAACACAAACGGTTTCTGGAGGCAAATCCTGAAATCGTCCGGCGGCGGAGGGCGAAGCGAGATTTGCGGCGGGAAATCAACATGTGGCGACAGGCGGTCACGCAGGGTGACGCGGACAAGTTCGTGGTGCATGCGGCGGCGGCAATGCGGGTGGCGGTGGCCCCGCATTTTCCGGCGGATGCGCGGGCGATGGTCTGTAGCGATGTGCTGTCGCAGTTTGAAGATGCCGAACGGAATGGAAAAACTGGTGAGACGGTGCGAATAATTTTCAAAGCGGCGGATGCAAGATTTGCGGATTCAAAACCGCCGGCGGCGGATTTTATGGCCATGAAATCCGATGTGGAACGGGTGCTGCAAAAATTGGGGGAGAAGTTGTGAAAAAAATTATCCTTTTTGCTGCCCTGCTCCTGGCCGTGAATTTTTGCTGCGCGTCGTCCGGCAATTTCTTTGAGGATGGCCTGGCCGCCGCCGACGCCGGGAGTTTTTCAGATGCCGCCGACGATTTTGGAAAGGCGGTGAAGCAGGACGTGTCATACGGCGCATTATTGAACCTGGGTATTTCTGAATGGCAGTGCGGTCACGCCGGGCCGGCGATTCTGGCCTGGGAACGCGCGCAATGGCTGGATCCGCTGGATTCGCGTGCGGCGCAAAACTTGAGATTTGCACGGGAAACCGCCCAGCTGGACGCTCCGGAACTGCGCTGGTACGAAAAGACATCGGCATGGTTGCCGCCGGATTATTGGATTTGGATTTCCGGTGCGGGCTTATGGCTCATGGCCGGCGCATTTGTTCTTCCGCGCCTATTGCGCCGGAAAAAATCCGGAGCGCAGCAATTTCTGATCGCGCTGGGCTTCTGTCTGTTTGTCTTCAGTGCCGCTGCAAATTATGGGGCGGCGAGCCGGGCAGGCATTGGTTTTGTTTTGAAGAAAAACACACCGCTGCTTTTGACTCCGACCAGCGGGGCCGAAGTGATCTCCACCTTGAATGCCGGCGAACCGGCGCGAGTACAGAGAGTTTTTGGAAATTATTTTCTTATCCGCACGGAGTTCGGGCTGGGCTGGATCGAACGCGGGCGGTTTGATCTGATCAATCCGCGTTAGAGCAGAAATGATGTAGCGCAGGCGTCCGCGCCTGCGAGCAGCGGCGGCGTCCCACCGTCAAGTCCAGAAAGGCACCGGGACGGTGTCCTAACCCGCAGCCGGGACGGGCTGCGCTACATAAAATCGTAATGGCGCAAACTTTAAACGCAGAGGCGCGAAATACGCGGAGCAAAGTAGAGGACAGAATTAATCGTGAAGTGATTGTGCGCTGGGTTTAACCGAAAAGTTAAAATCGGGCTCAAATAACTTTTATCTACTGACCGCGAGACCGAATGGGTGCCGCCTTCATTATCGTCATGTGTAAAAAGTGAGAACCGACCCGTTTAGGTTAGGCCACAGCTTTACCATATAGCGAGAATAGGTCTGAGGTGTCGGGTTGTCTAGCCTGGAACGATTGGCTCTCTTTTGCCCGCCGCCCTCCGGCGGTCGGCGGGCAAAAGAGAGGAGATTTTTTTGGGACGGTTACCCGGGGTAGTCGCTGCGCTCCAACCCCGGGCTAATATCCTAGTGCACCTTCAGCGCACTCAATGTGGTGCCGATCAATCGGCAAAATGTTTGGCGGTATGATGTGGCCTAACGACCCAAAGCTGAGCCACGCGGGAATAAAACGCAAGCCGCGAAAGCGGGGCCACCAGCGCCATCCGCCATCGCTCCGAAGCTATGGCGGGACAAGCCGGCGGTTGGCTCCAGCGCTGTGTTAGGCGACATGGTCATGGCTCAGTCAGTTCAGCGAAAGTATAATAAAAGCACCAAAAAATAAAAAGTGCGGGTACAACACATAAAGAGCCAGCGACGACTCGCTGCCAAGTAACACCATGACGCAACACAGGAGCAACTAAAAGTAACGCAAAACCAACCAGTGCTACGTTCTGAAAATACCAACTATCCGGTGGTGTGTAATCTTTGAAATTGCTCATCAGAAAAAAACGAAACCAAAGGAACAATTCCAACCCAGCTGCTACAAAAAAGGTGCAAATGAGATAGGGCTTTTTCATGCAAACGAGTCGCCTAACGAAAAAAGCTGAGCCACCGCCGACTCGCGACGTGAACCGTCCCGCATGCGGGACCAACGGCGGTTGGCTCCGGCGACTTGTTAGGCAGCAAAATCCTCATATCTCAAATCTGCTCGTCCGGCTTCTTCCGTGCCGATGACTGAAAATAAATGATGGTCTTAATAACTGAAAGCAAAAGTCCGATAGCCATGCCGATAAGTCCAAGCGGCAAACCGAAAAAACAAATCAAGCCCCAAACATTTGCCGGGCCGCATGGCCCAATACCGCCGAAGATGCCAGCGATGGCGACGCAAGCGAGAAAGACAACCAAGCTGACCGAGAACACCGGGCTGATAAATGTGTGAAGCTTCTTCATGCGCTCGCTTGCTGCCTAACGAAAAAAGCTGAGCCACCGCCGACTCGCGGCGTGGATTGCAACCGCAGCGGCAACGGCGGTTGGCTCCGGCGACTTGTTAGGCCACTCGTCTCTCATTTCTGACTCCGCTTTTGATAATAACCAACAACTGCGAATGC
>DATHOG010000133.1:0-17491 GCA_035485115.1 Candidatus Sulfotelmatobacter sp.
GGGCATGGGTATCTACACAAGTCGAGGGGTATTCGAGGACTGCATGGTTTTTGGCCAAAAAACGAGCATTTACAAAATTCAGTGTTCTGCAAAAAGTGCCCGAAAACGGCCCATTTCTGACTTGTGTAGATACCAATGCCCCTCGGGAGAGGGAGAAACGCTCACAGCGTCCTGGCGAATTGCCGCTGCCAGTGGCTCGATTATTTTGGGGGCGTCTGGGCGGCTTGGGCGGCGGCTGCGTTGGCCGCATCTTCGGAAACCTTGTTGCCCCAGCCGATAATGCAGGTTGAGCCGACCAGAAACAGGAGCATGATGACGACGAGCGATTTGGTCAGCGCCTTCGCGCCGCGCCATTCCTTGAAGAAGATGCCCCACAGGGTGCTGAAAATGATGATGCTCGCCATGTGCAGCGTCCAACTGGAAAACTTGTAGTTGCCCATCTGGCTTTCGCCCATCTGGTAGAAGAAAAACTGGAAGTACCAAAACGTGCCGGCCAGCGCGCAGAAAAGCCAGTTGCCGAGCACGGGGATTTTAAGATTGGTGGGAGTGCCTCCGAGGGTTGCCGCCGGGCCGTGTTCGCCGCTGCCCGTGCCGCCGTGATGCGCGTGTTCCTCGCGGACGTGCGAGGCGAGATATTGATAACCGGTGCGGTTCTTGATGTTCAGCATGACGCACCAGATGAAGTTTGTGGTCAGACCGCCCAGCAAAATCACCACGATGACCGGCAGGCCCACCCAATAGTCCCCGGTGCCGTGGGCGGCGGAAATTTTGGTGATGGGATCACCAAACTGAAAACCGTAGGAGAAGCACGAACTCATGACGCCGGAGAACGTTGCGATGGCCAGGCCTTTCCACAGGCTGAATTCGGAGATGGCCGAGGACTTGCCGTCATTGCCCATGTCCCTTTCCTTGCGCACGCCGGCGATGCCGCCGATGGCGATGCCGACCAGACAAACCACCACCCCGAGCAGAACTATCGGCCCGCCGGCGCTGGTGCCGGAATGATTGAGCAGTTTGTCGGCGAATTCGCCCTTCACGATCGGCGGGACCAAAGTGCCGAAGGCGGCGCAATAACCCAACGCTACCGCCATGCCCAGCGACATGCCGAGATAGCGCATGGTGAGACCGAACGTCAAGCCGCCAAGTCCCCACAGGACGCCCATCAAATAGGTCATCCAAAAAGTGTGGGATGGCGTTTCATGCAGCACTGCTAAAAGATCCTTGGACAAAGCAAACGCGCCGATCCACGGGCAAATCAACCAACTGAACATGCCGCCCGCCAGCCAGAACGTTTCCCACGACCATTTACGCACGCCTTTGTAAGGCACATAAAAACTACCGGACGCCAGACCGCCGAGCCAATGGAAGAAGACGCCAAGTAACGGGTTGGGTTGCATAATTTGGTTTGGGTACTTTGAAGATGGTAATCAACCGCGCCGGCTCAGGACATTTTTTTCGTAGCTTTTCACTTCCGTCAGCCAGGCATCGCCGACGGGCACGCCCTGTTGTTCGCAGTACGCATCCCAGACCGCGCCAAACGGCAGTGCCTTGGCCTCTTCCTGCAACGCGAGGCGCGTGGTGAAATCGCCGGCGGCCTCCGCGCTGCGGATGAGCGGCGATTCGAGCAGGGCGATGAGCAACGCGCGCAGCATGTTGCGCGTGCCGATGGTCCAGGCCGCCACGCGGTTGATGCTCGCATCAAAATAATCCAGGCCGATATGGACGCGCTTTTCAAAACCGTTCACGGCGATCTCGCGGGCGATGGCCAGCAGGTCGTCGTTCATGATCACCACGTGGTCGCTGTCCCAGCGCACGCCGCGGCTGACGTGCAAAAGGATTTCCGGCAGATACTGCATCACGCTGGAGATCTTGTCGGCGATGCCTTCGGTCGGATGATAATGCCCGGCGTCCAGCGTCAGCAGCTTTTTACGCGTAATCGCATAGCCGAGATAAAATTCGTGCGAACCCGTGACAAAACTTTCGCTGCCGATGCCGAACAATTTCGGCTCGACCGCATCGAGGTTCAGCTTTGGTGAGATGGGCTTCTTGAAAACGGCGTCCAATGAGCCGGCCAGCCGCGCGCGCGGGCCGACGCGGTCGGCGGGCGTATCCTTCATGCCGTCGGGGATCCAGACGTTCGTCACGCAGGTCTTGCCGAGCGCGTTGCCCATGGCCGCGCCGATTTCGCGCGAGCGGATGCAGTGCTCGATCCAAAATTGGCGGATGCCCTTGTCCGCGTGCGACAGCGTGAAACCGTCGGCGGCTTTCGGGTGATTGAAGCAGGTCGGGTTAAAATCGAGGCCCAGCCCGTTTTTCTTCGCCCATGATATCCAGTTCGCGAAATGTTTCGGTTCGACTTCGTCGCGGTCAACTTTTTTGCCGCCGAATTCACCGTAAAACGCGTGCAAGTTGAGCCGGTGTTTGCCGGGGATGAGCGAGCAGGCTTTTTCCAGATCGGCGCGGAGTTCATCGGGAGTGCGGGCTTTGCCGGGATGGTTGCCGGTGGCGACGAGGCCGCCGCCGAGCGTGCCGCCGTTATTTTCGAAGCCGCCCACGTCATCGCCCTGCCAGCAGTGCAGCGAGATGGGGATTTGCGAAAGGGTTTTCAACGCGTGCGAGACGTCCACGCCGACGGCGGCGTAGCGTTCGCAGGCGAGTTGATGGGCGTTATGGATGGATTGCCGGGATGTGGGCATAGTTCGTTGTTTTCTTTGGAATCGGGTCAAATCTTAGAAAAGGAACGGTGCCGAGTCCTTGACGATTTCGCCAATCATTAGCACAATCTGGCCACATTAGAGCGGTTCAAGAAAAACTGTGGCCGTTTATTCCATGGTGTTGCGCTCTCCCTCACCCTGACCCTCTCCCGCTGGGAGAGGGGACAGCTGTTGGATGAGTTCTTAAAATTTGTCAGTCCTGCTGCTGAATTCAGCCGTGGCCATGCCGAAACGCGGGGCGTGTTTCTCCCTCGCCCAGCGGGAGAGGGCGGGGTGAGGGAGAATGCCGACCCAGTCAGGCCGGCCGCAAGCTTTTCTTAAAACGCTATAAATCCCATTTACACCATGCCGCACCCCAAACTCAGACGCAAAGACTGGTTCCAGCCGGACGGGTTTCCCATCGCGGTGGAACGGCGCGAGCCGCAGGAACCATTTGGCCCGCATGCGCATGAGTTTTCCGAAATCGTCATCATCACCTCCGGTCGCGGCATGCATATCACGGGGAAGGAATCGTATCCCTTGAACGCCGGGGACGCGTTCGTGATTGGCGGTCCGCGCCAGCACGATTATCACAGCATGAAACAGCTATGCCTCGTAAACGTCCTGTTTCAGCCGGAAAAATTAAACCTGCGCACCTACGACCTGCGGACGCTGCCCGGTTATCACGCGTTGTTCACCTTGGAACCGGCGTGGCGGCGGGGGCATCCGTTTCAAGGCCGGTTGCGGCTGAATCCGCAGGAATTGACCGTAATCATGACCTTTATCGACCAGTTGGACGAGGAATTGCAGCGGCGGGCCAGCGGTTTCCGGTTTCTGGCCACCGCCTCGTTCATGCAGATCGTCGGCTACCTTTCGCGCTGTTTTGCCCGGTCAAAAAACCCGGATTCGCGGGCGTTGCTCCGCATCGGCGAGGCCATCAGCCATCTGGAGGCAAACTATCGGGAGCGGGTGGAGTTGGAGCAACTGGCCGGGATGGCGCACATGTCCAAACGAAATTTCATGCGCAGCTTCCTGGCGGCCACCGGCACGTCACCCATTGCGCACCTGATCCAGTTGCGGGTGAACCAGGCGGCGTCCTTGCTCCGGCGCACGCAACTCAGCGTCACGGAGATCGCTTTTCAGGTCGGCTTCAGTGACAGCAACTATTTCGCCCGGCAATTTCGCGCGTTACTGGGGGTGACGCCCAGCCAATACCGGCAGCAGCACACCCGGTTGATCTAAGGCCCCGGGGCCCTATGCTTATTTAACAGGCTTTTCATTGGGGCGGCAGGCTGGTATGCTTATGGGATTCGGTTGCGGACAAAACCTATAGATCACATGGCAAAACTTTTTCTTGGATTGGATTCCAGCACACAAAGCTTGAGCGCGGTCGTGATCGATCTCGACGCGCAAAAGGTTATTTACGAAAAATCGGTGAATTTCGACAAGGACCTGCCGCAATTCAAGACGCAGAACGGCGTGCTGCCCAACCGCGATCCGCTGGTCAAGCACAGCAACCCGCTGCTCTGGGCCGCCGCGCTGGATCTGCTGTTCACGCAGATGAAAAAAGACAAGGTCGCGCTCGGAAAAATTCTCGCCATCAGCGGCAGCGGCCAGCAACACGGTTCGGTCTATCTGAACGAACGCATGGAAACCGTGCTGGCGGCCCTTGATCCGAAAAAATCCCTGGTCGAAAACCTGGAGGGAATCTTTGCGCGCAAGACCTCGCCGGTCTGGATGGATTCCTCAACCGCGAAAGAATGCGCGGAAATCCGCAAGAAGCTGGGCGGCGTGAAATACACCGCTTCGCGCACCGGCTCGGACACGTTCGAGCGGTTCACCGGCCCGCAGATCCGGAAGTTTTTCAAAACGGAGAAGACGGCCTTTGAGAAGACGGCCCACATCGCGCTCGTAAGCTCGTTCATGGCGTCGCTGCTCGCGGGAAAAATCGCGCCGATTGATTTCGGCGACGGCGCGGGGACGAACCTGATGGACATCCGCAAAAAAAATTGGAATCACGAGGCGGTCAAGGCGACCGCGCCGGGGTTGATGGGCAAATTGCCGCCGCTTGCGGATGCCGGCAAGGTCATCGGCCCGGTCAGCAGTTATTTTGTCGGGAAATACGGCCTGAATGCCGAGGCGCTCGCAACGGTCTGGACCGGCGACAATCCCGCGAGCGTCGTCGGACTTGGCCTGGTCAAGGCCGGCGAGTTTGCCATCAGCCTCGGCACGAGCGACACGTTTTTCGGCACGATGCAGGACTGTCACACCGATGAGATGGGCGAGGGCCATGTCTTCGGCTCGCCCGCCGGCGGTTACATGACGCTGATCTGTTTCAAGAACGGCTCGCTCGCCCGCGAAAAGATCCGCGAGCTTTACAAGATCGCCGACTGGAAAAAATTCGGCGAACTCGTCACGCAAACTGCGGCGGGAAACAACCGCTCGATTTTGCTGCCATGGTTTGATGCGGAGATCGTTCCGCGCGTCAACCGGCCGGGCATCCACCGTTTCGACCTCGACGAAAAGGATGTGGCCGCCAACTGCCGCGCTGTATTCGAGGCGCAGGCGATGAGCATGCGGCTGCATTCGCAATGGATGGGGATCACGCCGCAAAAAATCCTGGCGACCGGCGGCGCAGCCAACGATCGCGTGCTGCTACAGATCATCGCTGACGTGATGCAGTGCAACGTTGAACGCATTGAAGTCTCCAAAAGCGCGGCGCTCGGCGCAGCCTTGATCGCGGCGCACGGATTCCTGACCTCCACCGGGAAAAATCCGAAATGGGAGAAGATCACTGACGGTTTTTGCCGGCCCGTCGCCAAGAGCGAGATCAAGCCGGACCGGAAAGCCGCCAAGACCTACGACAGCCTGCTCGACAAATACGCCGGCTGCGAGGCCGACATGCTGGACGTGGCTTGATTCGTCACCCGGTGAGGCCATGGACAGCCAGACCATCAATGTTACCGGGATTTCCAATCGCGAATTCATCGAGAGCTACGCGCGCGCGGGTTGTGTGGGGCTTTGCGGCGGGGCCACGCGCATCGACCTGGCCATCCGTCACGCGCAACGCGTGCAGCATCCCGAACGCCGCTGGAGCGACTGGTCTCACGTGTTTTTGTTCGAGGGCCGGCGCGCGGACGGCGAGCATTGGGTGATCGAATCGGACATCCAGATCCTGCGGAAAAACATCCAGCTCGGTGCACAGGAGAACCGCGCGGAAAAATATTTTGACGAAAAGATGTATCCGTCGCTCGCGATCCTCGACTTCGGGGTTGATGAAGCGCAAATGACCGTGCTGTTGCGCGCGGGGCTGGAGCTGGTCGCCCGTCGCGAGAAATATTCCATCCGAGAACTCATTGGGACGCTCATCGTTTTAAGGAAACCGGAACTGCGCGCGCAGGAAAACCGGCTGGCGCAGGAACAGTCGGCGTATTGCTCGGCGTTTGTAAAAAAGCTTTTTCACGATGCCGGACTCGACCTGGTCCCCGGCGTGACGGGCAAAAACACCACGCCGGAGGACATCGCCCGCTCGCCGCTGCCGCACAAAAAGTACCTGCTCGTCCGCGAAATGCCCGGGGCGAAACTCGCCGCGCTGGAGAAAAAGCTCAGCACGGGTGTCCGCACCCGCTTAGCGAAGATCAAGTTGCGGAAGGGTTGAGCGAACGAAGTTTTTTCATTTTCGTTGAACCTTTTCGCAGGTTGCGCATTCCACTCAATGAAAATGCCGGTAGCATCCGTCCCTGAAACCTTGCCCGTACCGCAGGCACGCGCCGGCGAGGCGGGCGCGTGGGACGCACTCTTCCGACGTTTTCAACTGCCGCTTTATGCCTATGTCTTTGAACTTGTCCGCGACGAGCAAGCGAGCCTCGACATCGTGCAGGAGACGTTCATCGCCGCCACGAAGTACCTCGGCGGCCTGCGCGACGACGGGAAATTTGGAAGCTGGCTCTTTGGCATCGCGCACCAAAAAGTGGTCCAGCACTGGCGCAAGCGGAAGGAAGTGCTGTTTGACGAGGTTCCTGAACCGGAGGACGGGCTGGAGGAAGGCCCGGATACGTTGCTTATCCGGCGGGAACAGGAGCTTGAATTTATGGACCTGGTCGCGCAACTGCCGCCGCCGCAGCGCGCCGTGGTGCTGCTGTATTTCCTCGAGGAATTTACCCTGGAAGAGATTGCGCGGGTGACGGAAACGAACACCGGCACGGTGAAGTCGCGCCTGCATTACGCCAAAAAAACTTTGCGAAAACTATTGGAGGCCAAAAATGAAAACCCCGCGTGAAATCCTGTTGGAACGGCATCGCGCCGCCGGGCCGAAGCTCGACGCGATGCGCGATGGTATTATCTTAAAATTGAACCACAGAGGCACAGAGGCACAGAGGGAAAAAATAAGCTTGTTGTCGTTGTTGTTTGGCGGTTTCAACAAAATGTGGTGCGAACTGGTTCTGCCAAGCCGCCGGGTCTGGTCGGGCCTGGCGGCGGTCTGGGTTTTGATTCTGGTCGTCAATTTTGCGGAGCGCGATCCCGCGCCGGCCGGGAAGGCCACCGCCGCGCCGGTGATGATGAACCTGGCCGAACAACAGCAGCTGTTGAACGAGTTGTTCGCCGACCGCACGCCCGCAACCGACGCCGACCGCGAAAAGACCTTTTCACCCAAACCGCGCACGGAAAAATTCCACACCTCCGCCGTATGAATGAAAAACCGAAGAGCAAACTTCGCTGGCGCCTGTTGCGCTGGGGACTGATTGGGTTGGCCGTCCTTGTCACGCTGGCGGCCGCGCTCCTGACCGAGGAAAACTGGCGCGGCAAACATGCCTGGGAAAATTACAAGCGCGCCGCCGAAGCGCGTGGTGACAAACTTGACCTCGCGTCGGTCATCCCGCCGGCCGTGCCGGACGATCAGAATTTTTTCTGCGCGCCCATCGTGGCCGAGGCATTGTCCCATCTTGGCGATAATTTTAGCGGGTCGGCGCAGAAAATGGACTTCCGGATGAACTTTCAAATCTATCGCGGCGACATGGCAAACTGGATCAATAAAGGTGGCTATTGGCAAAAGGGCATAATGACGGATTTGACCGAATGGCAGCGCGCGATCAGAAAATTTAACAACACCGCAGAAGGCAAGACGAACGGCTTTCCCGCTTCGGCACAACCGCAGTCGCCTGCCGCCGATGTGCTGACGGCTTTGAGTGTTTACAACCCCGCACTGGAAGAATTACGCCAGGCCGCCGCCCGCCCCGGAGCCCGGCTGCCGCTGGACTACGAAGACGGTTTTGACGCGGCCACCAAAATGTTGCCGTGGCTGGCTGAGACGAAACGCTGCGCGCAATTCCTGGAGTTGCGCACGGTTGCGGAGGTGCAGGACGGGCAGGGCGCGGCGGCGCTGGCGGATAGCAAGCTGTTGTTGCGCGTGAACGATTCTCTGCGCCAACCGTTTCTCATCACGTTTCTCGTCCGGATCGCCATCCAAGCCATTTCGCTCCAGCCAATTTACGAAGGCCTGGCGCAACACCGCTGGAACGAAGCGCAGCTTGCGGAACTCGAGAATACGCTCACGACACAGGATTTTTTGGCGGACAGCCTCGCTTCCCTGCGCGGTGAAAAAGTTTTTACGATTGACGATTTAGAGAAACAGCGCATCACGCGCCTGATGATTTATTCGGACGGCAAGCAGGTCATCACCAACCATATGTCCGCCATGCCGGCTGCGTATTTTTATCAAAACCAATTTTGGTTTGCGCAACTCAACGATCGTTACACGGCGCTGATAGACATGACCAACCGGGTGCTTTCGCCCTCGGCGTTCAAACGGCTGAATGAAGAAATGGAAGCAGCGAAAAAGCATTATTCGATTTACAAGGTGCAGGCGCTGATGACCGTGCCGGCCATTTGGGCCACTATTTTAAAAGTTGCCCGCATCCAAACTGAAGTTGACCTGGCAACGGTCGCGTGCGCGCTGGAACGCTTCCGTCTCGCGCATGGCAGTTATCCCGAAACGCTCGACGCGCTCGCGCCACAATTCATCGAAAAACTTCCGAACGACATCGTCAACGGCCAGCCGCTGCATTACCGGCGGACGGATGACGGCAAGTTTGTGCTCTGGTCCATCGGCCCGGACGAAAAGGACGACGGCGGAACAGTTTTTCTCACCAAGAGTGGAGCGATCGACCAGAAAAGAGGCGACTGGGTTTGGAAGAACTGAAGGTAACAGCCTGGCGTTTCAGTGTCATATTTAGGCCTTGTCGAGAGGCTGGCATTCACCCTAGCTTGGACTGAATGGATCCATATTCTACGCCCCCGCCAATCCCCAATCAGCGGACCGGTTTTCATCGTGCGGCCCTGGTTGGATTAATCCTGCCGGTTATCGCATTCATCATCCGGGAGGTTAACCAATCAATGGGCCTGGGACAAAACAAGGCGCTGGTGATGCTTGCGGGTTTGCTGATTTTGCTGATGGTTGGAGCCGGCATGGTGTGTTCCGTGCTGGCGTTGTGTGCCATCGGTTCGTCCGGCCGCAAGGGGCTGCTCGTACCGGGGGTGTTGGGGGTATTGCTGAACAGTGTCTGGGCGGTTGTATTTATGGTTGGATTCATCCAGGGTTACCAAAGAGCCATGGCGAACCGGCACGGCATGCAGCAAATGTACAACGCCAGCCGCGAACTAACCCAGAAGGCCGGCGATGACTTCAATCCGACCAGCGGTATAAGCGGGCAGGCCGAATTGAAAAAAATGGACCAGCTACGGAGCCGGCTCAATTCACTGACCAACCAATTGACCGGGGAAGACGCTGAAATGATGGACGGCCTCAATGCCTGTCTGGCGAATTGGACGGCGGCGGAGAAAAAATTTATTGTCGCCAGCACCGAATTTCAGAAGGCGGAAGTTTTGAACTTCAAAACCCTGGGTTCAAAGGAGCAATTGGCGGACAGAGAACAGGCGGTGCAAACTTTTCTCGATGCCAACGAGCAATTCCGTACGGCGTTGTTGAACCAGGACCAGGATCTCGAGTCGGAGCTGGTTTCCCGGAAAATTTCCGCACAAAAGCTTGATCAATTCATGGCCGGCTTTCGTTCCACGCATGAGCCGCTGTTGTCCCGGGTCGCCCGGATCCGCGATTGCGACAAGCTGGTAGGCAATGACTGTTTTCAAATATTGGGTCTGGCGGAAAAGCAATGGGGAAACTGGACGGCGGACCCGGTTGAAAGAATTCTTTTTAATGATGAAAAAGTCCAGGTGAGCTCCAAGATGCTGGTCGATGACATCAACTACCAGGCCGGGAAAGAACTCAATCTTCAACGCGAGGTCATACAACTCCAGCGCTCGTCGAGAAAAACGGACCTAAATTGAAATTGGCTCCGTTTAGAGCATTTTAAAATAAGATGTTTTCGCACGCTCTCCCTCACCCTAACCCTCTCCCGCTGGGAGAGGGAACAGCCATGTTGGCCTTTCTTTTATTGAGCACGGTATGCTCCAACCCAGCTGCTGGTGTTTGTTTGAAGCTGGGAGCGTTTCTCCCTCTCCCAGCGGGAGCAGCGGCAGCGGCTATGGCGGGTGAGGGAGAAAATTATCGGAAAACAACGACTACACTTATTTTAAACCGCTCTAGCCAGTCCGTCGCCAACCGGGGAAACGGCGGCGCGTCGAGACATTCGCTGTAGAAAATCACACCGCGCTTTGCCCGCCGCCGTCGGCGCCCTGGCCGTCGAGGTCGATCAGGATGTCGCGGGGTTCGGCGCCCTTGCTCGGGCCGACGATGCCGCGGTTTTCGAGTTCGTCCATGATGCGCGCGGCGCGGGTGTAGCCGAGGCGCAGGCGGCGTTGCAGCAGCGAGACGCTGGCCTTCTGTTCGCTGCGGATGACTTCGATGCATTGCTGGATGATGTCCTCGTCCTCGTCGATGCCGCTCTCGATGTCCGTGTTCGCGCTCGGTTTGGAAAGTTGTTGATGGATTTCCATCTCGTAGCTGGGCTTGCCCTGCTTGGCGATGAAGTCAACGATGTCGGTCAATTCCTTGTCCGTGATGAGCGCGCCCTGGGCGCGGTTCAGTTTCGGCGAGCCGGGCGGCAGAAAAAGCATGTCACCTTTGCCGAGGAGCTTGTCCGCGCCCATGGCGTCGAGAATCGTGCGCGAGTCCACGCGGCTGGCAACCTGAAACGCGATGCGCGCGGGAATATTCGCCTTGATGACGCCGGTGATGACGTCCACGGACGGACGCTGGGTGGCGACGATGCAATGGATGCCCGCCGCGCGCGCCATCTGCGTGATGCGCGCGATGGCCATTTCTACATCGGCGGGCGCCACGAGCATCAAATCCGCCAACTCGTCAATAATGACGACGATGTACGACAATTTTTCAGGGATGACGATGTCTTCCTCGCGTGGAACGATGATTTCCTCGTCGATCTCCACGGCGAAACCATCCGCACCCGGCTCGACCTTTTCTTTTTTCGCGGCGAGCGGCAGTTCCAGTTCCTGTTCCGGCAGCGGCTTGTTCTTCGGGCGGTCGTTGAAGGACTTCACGTTGCGCACGCCGACTCGCGCAAAAATCTTGTAGCGTTTCTCCATCTCGTTCACCACCCAGCGCAACGCGAGCAGAACCTTTTTCGGGTCGGTTACGACGGGCACGACGAGGTGGGGCAGGGCGTTGTATTGCTGCAACTCGACGACCTTCGGGTCAATCATCACGAAGCGCAACTGGTCGGGCGAAAAACGGTAGAGCAGCGAGCAGATGATGGAGTTGATGCAGACGGATTTGCCGGAGCCGGTCGAGCCGGCGATAAGCATGTGCGGCATTTCCGCGAGGTCGGCGATGATGGGATGACCGTAAACATCCTTGCCGAGCGCGATGGGAATGCGCGCCTTGGTGTTGCGCCATTCGTCCGACTCGAAGAGGTCGCGCATGATGACTTTCGTCTTGATGGCGTTCGGCACCTCGATGCCGACGGAACTTTTTCCGGGCACGGGCGCGAGGATGTGGATGCGTTCGGCCTTCAACGCGGCGGCAAGGTTGTTGCTCAAGCCCTGGATTTTTTCCAGCTTCACGCCGGGCGCGGGATGCAATTCGTAACGCGTGATGGTCGGGCCCTTGGTGATGTCACCGAGCGAAACCTCGATGTCGAACTGCGCGAGCGTCTGCTGCATCAAACGCGCGTTCGCCATGAGTTCCTCCTTTGATTCCGTTGGCTTCACCGTCAGATCGGGATGCTGCAGAAAATCCATCGGCGGCAACTGGTAATTGCCGATCATCGGCACGCTCGCGACGGTCATTGGCTTCGGTTTTTTGGGCGCGGGCCTCGGTCTCGGCACGGGCGCAGAACCATCGGCAATGGTGATGACCGGTTCGGGTTTCGATTCGGCGGGTTTTTCCGTGACCGGCGCTTCGACTTTTTCGGCCAACGCCGGTTCGGGTTTCGGTTCCCCGGCCTTATTTTTGCCGAGGATTGCATCCGTGGTTGCGGCACCGAGTTCCTTTGCGGGAATCACTTCGCCGGCTTCCAGAGGATCGTCGGGCGGCAGAATTTCCTTTGGCGTTTCCTTGACCGGTTCCGGCGGCAGGGTGGTTTTGCGGACGCGCGGGCCTTTGGCCTGCGGCACGGACAAGTCGCGCACGGTCGGTTCGGGCACGGGCAATCCATCGGCGCCAAGGCCGCTGGAAGTTTTCTCGGGTTTATCCGTTGCCTTGTCCGTTTTTTCCGCGCGGACGACTTCTTCCTCGAGTTTGCGCTTTTGTTTTTCGAGTTCCTGCGCGCGGCGTTCGAGGGTGATTTCCTCGGCTGATTTGTCTCCGGCTCCGGCATCGGCCCTGGCCTTGTCAAACCACGCACGGATCCAGTCGTTCAGATGGAAATTGGTCAGGAACAACAAGGCAATGAATCCAAGCGCGGCATAGACGAGCCACGCACCGAAGCCGAGCAACACAAAGCCATAATCATATTCCGCAAGCCGTCCGTAAGATAGATAACCGAGCCAGCCGCCGGCGAAAGGTGCATCAATATGTTCGCTCCAGTCGAGAATGAGGTTCACCTTGGCGAGCCACAGGAGGTGCAGCAGGCCGGCGGCCGAGACAAAGAACAGGAACGCCCACAAGCTGCACCAGCGGACGCGTTCGCGGAACCACGCGGGAAAATTGAAAAGATAGGCGGACGCAAATAACAGCAGCATCACCGGCAGCAGATACGCCGCGATGCCGAACGGCGTGAACGTCAGCCACGCCAGCCGCGCGCCGAGCGGCCCGATCCAGTTGTGCGTTTCCTTGCTGGGCGGAAAGCGAACTTCGGAAAGGTCAAAGCGGTCAAAGGACAGCTGCGCAACCAACAGCAGCGCCGCCACCAGCAGCAACACGAGGCCGATGACGTCGTTCAGACCGTTTCTTGGGCTATCGCCCGTTTTTTTCGCCATGCCGTAAGCGTAACAACCGTTGTCGCGTGGTAAAAGTTGAAAGTGACAGCCTATGGGTACGGGCTTGGTTTGATCTCAAGGGCAGGGACATCGCGTTTTCTCTACCAGACTCGATGTGCAAAGTGCAGGGTTTACCACGTTCGTTGCGACCTCGACTTCGCTCGGTCGCGGACGGCGCAGCGCGCCATCCCTACCGTTGGCAACCTCGTTTTGGCTTGCCATTTGGCGGCGGCATGAGAAGCTGTGCGCCCTTTCGCTTGCGCGGTTAGCTCAGTGGTAGAGCATTACCTTGACACGGTAGGGGTCGCAGGTTCGAACCCTGCACCGCGCACCATTTTCAACCAAATTTACGGGTGAGAAAAAAATTTCCAACGGAGACAAAATTCATGCGCAAAGCGCTATCGCTCGCGCGGAAAGGGTTTGGGTCGACTTCACCGAATCCGATGGTGGGCGCGGTGCTGGTAAAAAGCGGCAAAATCATCGGGCGCGGCTGGCATCGCCGGGCCGGAATGCCGCATGCGGAAATCGAGGCATTGCGTGACGCGCAAAAAAGGAAGTTTGACCCGCGGGGAGCGACCCTGTTCGTGACGCTGGAACCGTGCTGCACCCATGGTCGTACGCCCCCCTGTACGGAGGCGATCATTGCTGCAGGCATCAAACGCGTCATCGTCGGTGCCACTGATCCGAATCCAAAACACGCGGGCAGGGGATTTAAAGTCCTGCGGCGCGCGGGAGTGGGGGTTGTCCACGGGGTTTTAGCCAAACAATGTGCGCAACTGAATGAGGCGTTCAATCATTGGATTGTTCAGCGCACACCATTCGTCACCGTCAAAGCGGCGATGACGCTGGATGGAAAAATTGCGACCGCCGACGGGGAGTCAAAATGGATCACCGGCGAAAAGGCGCGCGAATACGGAATGAAATTAAGGCACGGCAGCGATGCGATCCTGGTCGGGGTGAACACGATTCTGGCGGATGATCCGAGCCTCACGGCAAGAAGCCAGAAGTCAGAAGTCAGAAGTCAGAACAAAAATCCGCGGCTTCGCCGAATAATTCTCGACTCATCGGCGCGGACGCCGATGGACGCCAAAGTTGTCAGCGACGAGTTTGCAAATCTGACGACGATTGTCGTTTCCAAAAAGGCGCCAAAAAATCGAGTTGCTGGACTTTCCAAGCACGTGAATGTGGTGGTAGCACCGGTGAATAAAAACTCCCTACTTGATCTGCGTTGGCTGTTAAAAAAGCTCGGTTCGGAAAATGTGACGAGCTTGTTGGTGGAGGGCGGCGGCGAGGTCAATGCCTCGTTTTTATTCGGCGGCCTGGCGCAACGGGTGGCGTTTTTCTACGCGCCAAAAGTTCTGGGCGGACGTGATGCAAAAAGGGCCGTGGCCGGCGACGGCGCGAAAAGTCTGAGCGAGGTTTTGCAGCTGCAGGAAGTGGAGTGGCGTAAACTGGGCGAGGATTTGATGCTGACGGCGAAGGTTGGTTGAAGGTTTTTGGCAGTCCATTATTTCAAGAAGCCGGTGGGGCGAGCGTCCTCGCGAGCCGGCGCGAGCCTTGGGTTTAAGCGGCTCGCGAGGACGCTCGCCCCACCAAATTCGGACACTGCCACGGTTTGGAAAAACTTGCCACCGGCGACTTATAACCTGCAACATTGACCCATGTTTACTGGTATTGTTGAAGAGGCGGGGGTGGTCGAAAAAATCACGCCTACCAAGAGATCCATCGCGCTCGCGATCCGGGCGGGCGCGCTTGCGCGGGGTGTCAAATTGGGCGCCAGCGTGGCGGTGAACGGTTGTTGCCTGACCGTCGTGAAGATTTCCGCGCGCGCGAAGTTCAAGCTGCTGTATTTTGATGTCCTTCAAGAAAGCTGGACGCGGACAAACCTGCAATTCCTCAAGACCGGTTCGCTGGTGAACCTGGAGCGTCCGTTGCGCGCTGATGGCGAACTGGGCGGCCACTTTGTGACCGGCCATGTGGATGGCATCGGGAAAATTTTGCGATGGGAAAAAGCCGGGGCGGACCATGTCCTGGAGATTTCCGCGCCGGAGGAAATTCTGCGCTACGTCGTTTTCAAAGGTTCGATCGCGGTGGACGGCATCAGCCTGACGGTCGCGGGGGTCACCAAAAAAGGTTTTAAACTGTGGATCATCCCGCACACGATTGAAGTCACCACGTTGCGGGAACGCAAGGTTGGCGATGCCGTCAATCTGGAAGGCGATCTGCTGGGGAAGTACGCGGAAAAGTTTTTGTCGGCCCACACAAAAAAGTAACTTCACCGCCATCTTTTTGTCACATCGGCATGGCAGGCTGGCCGGGTGAATCAAACGAAAGATTCTGTCCGCCTCGTCGTCAGCACGAATGCGCACTACGCCGTCCGGCTGGCCCGGAGCGCGGAGGAGATACGCACGGCGCAGACGCTGCGTTTTCAGGTTTTCAACCTGGAATTGAACGAGGGCCTGGCCGAGTCCTATGCGACCGGGTTCGACGCGGACCCGTTTGACGCCGTTTGCGATCACCTGCTCGTAGAGCACACCCCGAGCGGGCAGGTTGTGGGCACCTACCGCTTGCAGACCGGCACAACCGCGGCAAACAATCCGGGCTATTACTGCGCGCAGGAATTTGAGTTTGATAATTTTGAGCCGCTGCGGAATGAAATCGTCGAACTTGGCCGCGCCTGTGTTCACCGGCAGCACCGAAATTTGATCGTGCTCGGCCTGTTATGGAAGGGCATTGCCGACTATGCGAAGGAACGTGGCGGGCGGTACTTGATCGGCTGCAGTTCGTTGACCTCGCAGGATGCCGCCGTCGGCGCTTCGGCTTACACGGAACTTTGCCGCAAACGGCATATCGCCGCTTCGCCGTGGCAGACGCGACCGGTTTCGCGGCATGAATGTCCGCTGGACCGTCTGGCGGAGGAAGAGGTGCAGATCCCAAAACTGCTCCGCGCGTATCTGGCCATCGGTGCGAAAATCTGCGGTCCGCCCGCGCTCGACCGGCAGTTTGGAACAATCGACTTCCTGACGCTGCTCGATCTGCACGCGATGCCGCCGGCGGCGAAGGAGCGATTTCTCGGTTGACGCTGGCACGATTCGCGTTTGAAATCCGCGCATGACGTTGCGCCAGACCGGAAGACTTTTGTGGTTCGCCTTGGAGGTGTGCCTGGCCGTCGTCAGTTATCTGCTGACGGTCACGCTGGTGTTTCCGAAAAACAAACGGCTCGCGCGCGCCCAATGGTTGAGCCGCGCGTCCCGGCGGCATTTGAAGATTTTCGGTTACACGGCGGAAATTTCCGGTGAAATTCCACGTTGCGGCCTGCTGGTCTCCAATCATCTGAGCTATTTTGATATTCTCGCCATCAGCGCGGCGACGCCGGCGGTTTTCGTCAGCAAGGCGGATGTCCGCAAATGGCCTCTCTTCGGCTGGCTGGCCGAGCTGGGCGGAACCATTTTTATCGAGCGCGAACGCCGTACCCACGTCGGGGCGGTGAACAAGGAAATCGAATCCGCGCTGGCTGACGGCGTGCTGGTGGTGGTTTTCCCCGAAGGCACCAGCACGAACGGGGATGAAATTTTGCCGTTCCGTTCATCCCTGCTGGAACCGGTGGCGGCCGGCGGCAGCGAAATTTCCACAGGCTATCTGCACTACGTTGTGGATGGTGGCGATGCGCGGAATGATGTCTGTTACTGGGGCGACCACACGTTTTTTCCGCACGCGGTAAATCTGCTCGGCAAACGCCACATTCACGCCACGATGCGTTTTGCAAAATTTCAGCGGACGACCGATGACCGCAAAGAACTGGCGAAGCAGTTGCGCAAGGCGGTTTTGGGATTGAAGGCGAAATCCGCAGATGGCGCGGATTCGCGCAGATAATTTTTACCGTATCTCTGTGATAGCCCCATGAACCCAGAGAGGGTGTGACGTTTGCAGAGTCTTGGCGAATTATGAACGGTCAGCGGCTTGGATGGTTTTCGCAAATTTAGAAGTGTCCAACTGGTGTTCCTTCTCTCCCGCATGCGGGATCAGGATGAGGGGGAAGGCGGCGCTCATTTCAAATGGTGCGGGCCTGAAGTTTGGATGATCACTTCCCCCTCACCCGCCATAGCCGCTGTCGCTGCTCCCTTGGGGAGAGGGAGAAACGCTCGCAGCTTCAAGCCAAATCCAGCGATTGGGTTTGAGAATGTCGCACGCAAAAATCAGAAGGCAAGAGACTTACCAGCTTACCGGCACGGTGAGTTTTTTGTTGAAGCGATTGAAATAGTGCAGTTGTTTTTGGGACTGGCCGTATTCGTGAACGAGCTTGGTGATTTTCACGTCGTAGCAACAGTATTCGGCGATCTCGGCGAGCTTGCCTTGCTTGAACCATTCGATGGCCTGCAGGCCTTCGGCGGTCTTTTCCACGC
>DATHOG010000134.1:0-6220 GCA_035485115.1 Candidatus Sulfotelmatobacter sp.
AGGTCAGCAGCCGCTCGTACGTGCCGTATGTGGACGATGACGAGCTGGAGATCCGGCTCATCCGCGCGCAGGAAATCTCGCGCTACGTCGAGCACGGCTATCTCGATTGCGGCATCACCGGCCATGATTGGATCGTGGAAAACGGTTCGAAGGTGCACGAGGTCGGCGAATTCTTGTTCAGCAAGGTTTCGCGCCGGCCCGCGCGCTGGGTGCTGTGCGTGCCTGAAGATTCACCGGTAAAAACGGTGAAGGATCTGCAGGGCAAACGCATCGCCACCGAGGTCGTCAATCTCACCAAAAAATATCTGAAGAAAAACGGCGTGAAAGCCGAGGTGGAATTTTCCTGGGGCGCGACCGAAGTAAAGGCCCACGAACTGGTGGACGCCATCGTGGAAGTCACCGAAACCGGTTCCTCGCTGCGCGCGAATAAATTGCGGATTGTGGACGAGCTGCTGTGCTCCACCCCGCGCTTGATCGCCAACAACGAGGCCTGGAAGAATCCGTGGAAGCGCAAAAAAATTGAAACGCTGGCGATGCTCCTCAAGGGCGCGCTCGACGCCGAGGCGCTCGTCGGCCTGAAGATGAACATCGCGGAAAAGAATCTCGCGAAGCTGCTCGCCGACCTGCCCGCGCTCCGCAATCCCACGATCGCCAACCTCAGCTTGAAAGGGTGGGTCGCCGTGGAGACGATCATCGACGAGAAAATCGTCCGTGAATTGATCCCGCAGCTCAAGGCCGCCGGTGCTGAGGGCATTATCGAGTATCCGCTGAACAAGGTGGTTTATTAAAAATCAGGGAAGTCGCGTTAACTTTGACTGGAAATAACATAAACCTTTCCAGCTTCAAACTCCGGCAGGCGACGCATCAATTCCGGCGCCAAGGGAACGAGATTGGCAAGGCGATTTGACTTGCAGCGTAACACAACCACGGCGAAAGGTAGACCTTCAATCTTCTGTTCGTGCGGGAGATTTTTGTCCACGGTCAAAAAGACATCAAACTTTCCCGAATCAGCAATCAGCCGGAGCAACTTGCCGTTTTTGATGCTCGCCCAACCGGCCTGCGGGACGGTTTGTACCTCGTGGTCGGTCAAATTCCGTCGCAGACGCGCGGGCAGACATTCATCGAGCAGGACGCGCATTCAGGCGGGTACCAGCATCCGTTCGCTGGCTTCTTCGAGGAAGGCGATGGCCTGTTTGCGGGTCACGGTGGGAAAATCCTCCAGAAAATCGTCGAGCGAATCGTTGCCTTCGATGTAATCAATCAGTGTGCGGGCAGGAACGCGCGTGCCGGCGAAGCACGGCGTGCCGCTCATGATTTCCGGGTCAACCACCACCACGCTTTTCGCTTTCATAGTGGCAAGATAACACAACTCAAATAAAAGCAGCAAGGTGGGAAATATAAATATCTGGTTCCTTAAAACAAAAAGGCTGCGGATTTCTCCGCAGCCTTTTTTATTGGCGTAAATTTTACTTCGAAATCATCCCGCTCTGGCGCGCGTAATTGAAGATGCCGCCGGCATCCACCACGGGACGGACGTCACCGAGCGGTTTGAAGGAATAAACTTTCCCGGTCGCCTGCGCGGTGACGGTTGCCTTATCCAGGTCCACGGTCACGACGTCACCAGTCTTGAGCACGTCGCAGAGGCGCTCGGTCATTTCGCACGGATAGAGTTCGCCGGTGGCGACGCAGTTGCGGAAGAAGATGCGCGCAAAGCTTTCCGCGAGCACGAGCTGGCAATTGGCCGAACCCATGGCGATGGGCGCGTGTTCGCGCGAGCTGCCGCAGCCGAAATTTTTGCCGGCGACCACAATGGGATAGTCGCTGTCCATCTGCCCGGGCTTGATGTAGCGGACGGGGTAGAGCGATGCCGGCAGGCCGTCGAGCGCGTAACTGCCGAGCTTGTCGTACTCGTCGGGAATCGTCGGCACGAGATTCAGGTACTGCGCGGAAATGATCTGATCGGTATCAATATTGTCGCGGACAACGTAAACGGGACCGGTAAAAACGGATTGCATAGCGAGGTTAATTTGCCGCGTTTGAATCGAATTTTCAAGCAAGCAATTTCCCGGGCTAGACATCAATCGGCGGCTTGAGCGAAGAATTTTGCGGCGGCGTGGACGTAAAATGTTTTTCTTCACGTTTGCGCAGCGCAATCACGGCGATGACGCACGCCGTCCAGGTCGGAAAATCGTCCACGAGCGGAATCAGCTCGATGGCAAACGTCGGCAGCAGGAGGACGTGAAATCCAAGCAGCCAAATCGTCAGCCCCATCGCGATGCAATCAATGACCTGATCCGGCCCAACCCAGCCAACGGCAGCCAGCAGCAACTGCAAACCATCCGCGCCGATAGCTACGGCCAGCGCGAGAAAAATCCGCAGACGCGACAAGTGCGGCGGTCGGAATTTTTCCATAACCTTCATATGTGGGCTTTGGTGATCTCAGTCCTGCGTGTCTTCGAGGTGGAACTTGTGTAGGAATCGGTGCACGACTGGTGCGAAAATAATGCCCAGCGCCGCAACCAGCGCCAGTCCGCTGTACAGGGCGTAACAGCCCGCAAAGATTTTTCCGCCATCCGTCTGTAAATTGCCGACCGGGCCCATGCCGGAAAGGATCATCGCCGCATTCACGAAGGCGTCCACCCACGACATCTTCTCAAAGTGGTGATAACCGAGCATCCCGGCGACAAGCGAACCAAAGATCACCACCGCGCCGATGGCAAAATTCAGGGCCATGCGCCGGTAAAAAACCCGGCGTGGCAGCAACGGCTTGGTGTGACGTTGTGACATAAAGATATTTTATTTTGCCGAACCGACCGCTTCCCGCAATTGTTTGAATCCGTTCGCGACAAGTTTTTCGCGCAAACCCGCCACGATTTTCCCCGCTAGCGTTGGCCCCTCGTAAACGAGGCCCGTGTAACATTGCACCAGGGAAGCGCCCGCCGCAATTTTTTCCCAGGCATCGTCCGCTGAAAAAACTCCGCCGGCGCCGATGATGGGAACCTTGCCGTTGGACTGCTTAAACAGGTGCCGCACGACTTCCGTGCTGCGCGCCCGCAACGGCCGGCCGCTCAAGCCGCCGGTTTCGGCATAAATTTTTTGCACCGCCGGGTCGTTCGTTGGCGGGCGCGCAATGGTCGTGTTCGTGGCCACAATGCCGGCGATGCGGCACGGCCCAACGAGTTCGAGAATTTCATCCAGCGCGGGGAAAGACAGGTCCGGCGCGACTTTCACCAGGATGGGCTTCTGGGTGTGATTTTGTGATTGCAGGGCGGTAAAAATCTCATTGAGCGCCCCCTTATCCTGCAACTGTCGCAGGTTGGGCGTGTTCGGCGAACTGACGTTGACGACAAAAAAATCCGCAAGCTCGCGCAGCACCCGGAAGCAATTGGAATAATCCGCGGCGGCTTCTTCCAGCGGCGTGGTCTTGGATTTGCCGAGGTTGATGCCGACCGGATGCGCCGGCCAAGCGCCGGATTTTCTCCATTCGATTAATTTTTGCGCCACGGCTTCTGCACCGGCATTGTTGAAACCCATGCGGTTGATGACCGCCTCGTCCGGAATCGCGCGGAACATGCGCGGCTTGGGGTTGCCGGATTGCGCCTGCCAGGTGATGCCGCCAAGTTCACAAAAGCCAAAGCCAAGCGATTCCCAGCCGGGCACGGCGGCGGCGTGCTTATCCATACCGGCGGCGAGGCCGACGGGATTGGGGAAATCGAGGCCGAAGACGCGGGTGGGCAGGTCTGGCGAACCAAAAACTTTTTTCGCACAGCCCAGCAACATTTCATCGCGGCAGATGTATGCGAGCGAGTTCACCGCAAAATTGTGCGCCTTTTCCGAGTCCTGCCGGAAGAGCAGGGGCCGGATGATTTTTTTATGGATAAAGCCCATGAAGCCCACAGCATAAAATCTGCGCCGCCCCGAGAAAATGTTTTTCCGCGTCCGTCTTTAAAACATCAGGCGCTTTTCAAACGCGGTTCTGGCCGGCGTTTTTACCTTCACAGATCTGTTTGTAAGTCGCCAGCGCCAGCAGCGGCCAGGCGTTGCGATACATGTCGTACTTGAGGTAGAAGACTTTCGGGAAACCGGTGCCGGTGGTCTCGTGTTCCGTCCATGAACCGTCCGCGTTCTGTGTGCGGATGAGATACTCGATGCCGAGTTTAAGCGCCGGGTTTTCCGGGTCGTCGAAGGCGCAGAGTCCCATCACGGCCCAGGCGGTTTGCGATGCCGTGCTCGGGCCCTGGCCCTTGTAGATCGGATCGTCGTAGGTGTTGCAGCGTTCGCCCCAGCCGCCATCGGGGTGTTGCACGCCTTCGAGCCATTTCTTGCCGCGTTGCAACCATTCTTCGCTCATGTCCCACTTGAGCGCGCGCATACCCCGAAAAACCTGCCAGGTGCCGTAGATATAATTCACGCCCCATCGGCCATACCACGAGCCGTCGTCTTCCTGCTCATTCTTGACGTACTCGATCGCCTCGCGGAGTTGACGGTGGTCACGGCTCCAATTTTCATACCCGAGCAATTCAAGGATGCGCGCGGTGATGTCCGCGCATTCGGGGTCAAGCATCGCGTTGTGGTCGGCGAAGGGAACTTTTTCCAAAATATTTTTCGTGCAGTCCTTGTCGAACGCCGCCCAGCCGCCGTCCTTACACTGGAAGGTCATCATCCATTTCAAGCCGCGCGTGAAACATTCATCGCGGCGTTTCGGGTCGTCGGTGGCAATGGTCCGGAGCGCGAGCAGGACCATCGCGGTGTCGTCCACGTCGGGGTTCCACTGGTTCGCGTATTCAAAGACCCAGCCGCTCGGTTCGACCTTGGCGGTATTTTTGTGCACCCAGTCGCCGGCGATGCGGATCTCTTTTTCCATCAACCATTCCGCGGCGCGCTTCATCTTCGGATGCTCGGCGGACACGCCGGATTCGCGCAAACATATCGCGACGATAGCGGTGTCCCATACCGGCGAGAAGCAGGGTTCCACGCGGACATCATCGGCGGTCTCGTGTTGCAGTCGTAGCAATTCCTTCACCTCGCGCTGCAAAACCGGGTTGTCATTTTTGTAACCGAGCGCCTTCAATGCGATAACCGAGTTAAGCATTGCGGGAAAAATCGCGGCCAGGCCGTCGCTGTGGTGGAAACGTTCCAGCATCCATTGCTCGCATTTTTTCAACGCGCTTTGGCGGAAGGGATGGATGTTATGTTCCGCGAACCATTCGGCGAACTTGTGCAGGCGGTCCAGCCACAGGAAAAAATTGCGGAAGGAGATTTTTTCCGGATCCGGCGGCAGCGACAGGTCGCGTTCGTTGATGCCGTCGGGATACAGTTCATCCAGCGTGATGCTGACGGGATGCGTGGGTTTGAAATTGTTGATGATGGCGAGCGGCACGAGCATGGCGCGCGACCAGTTGCTCATGTCCCAGAAATTCACATGGAACCATTTGCCGATGAGCAGCACCTCGCATGGGATCGTGGGGACAAACTCCCACGGGAACAGGCCGATGAGCGCGAGATACAGCTTGGAAAAGGTGTTCATGCGCGGCACGCCGCCAAAGTGCAGCGCGACTTCGCGTGCCTTCAACATGCGCGGGTCGGTGACCGGCACCCCTGCGAGCTTGAGGGCCAGGTACGCCTTGATGGTGGCGTTCACTTCCGAGGGGCCGCCGTAGTAGATGTTCCAGCCGCCGTCCGGCAACTGTTTGGAGAAGATGTGGTTGACCGCCTTGCGCTGCCATTCCCTGTCCACGCTGCCGTCCCAGTGATGATAGACCACCATGTCCGACACGAGCGTGGCATCCACCATCAATTCACCCACCCAATAGCCTTCGGGCTTCTGTTCGGACAAGAGGTAACCCTGCGACCGCGTGGTGGCGGCCAGAACTTTGGCGAGCAACGGATTGTCAGACAGGACGTTCGCCGATACGGGCGCGGACGTCTTCGATTCACTTGCGGTCAACACAACTTAATTTTGCGAGTTGTGGAAAATGGAGTAAAGAAATTTGCTCGGTTATGATTGCCCGTATCATTCAAATATTACTTGCTTGCGCACCGCAGTTTTTTATGGCGTGAAGCTGCAAGGAGGCTTGGAATTTACTGTAGCACCCGCGTCCCGCGGGTGATTTTCGGCGTCCCGCTGAAAATCCATCGCGGCGAACTATCATTAGAAAATCATACATACGCCCGCAGTCTATTTCTGTAGTGCTTTTCTGTTTTAGTGATCACGGCTTGC
>DATHOG010000135.1:0-12946 GCA_035485115.1 Candidatus Sulfotelmatobacter sp.
GAGGTTTTGCGCCTGGCCTTCCATCGTTTTGCGCGCAGCGAGCGTGGCGGAGATGAATTGCTTCATCGCCTTCTGTAATTCGTCCGAGCTGACGGAAAGCGACTTCACCCGTTCGATTTCGGCCAGGATCGCGTCGCGGGCGGCGGTGAACTTGTCGCCGTCAATCACGGCGCTCACGCCGAACAACCCCGGCAGCCCGGGGCTGTATGTCCACGCGTCAATATGGTGAACAATACCCTGCTTCTCGCGCACTTGCTGATGCAGGCGCGAACTGCGCCCGCTGCCAAGCAAAACCGCCAGTACATCCAGTGTCGGCACATCGGCATGGCGCAGTTCGGGGATGTGCCACGCAAAATGCATGTGGCCCAATTCCACCGCGCCTCCCTCGATGATTGTGCGTTCGGCGGTTTGTCTGGGTTCCAACGGCAGCACCACCGATGAAATCGCACGTGACTTGGTTTTGGCGTACGCGGCCTTGATTTGCTCCACAACTTCGGAATTTTTCACGTCGCCGGCGACAACGTAGAAGACGTTGTTCGGCGCGTACTTTTCCTGATAATAATTGCGGATGTCCTCCGGCTTTAGTTCGTTGAAAATGTCGGGATACCCGATGATGGTGAAGCGATAAGGGCTGCGGGTATAGGAGGTTTCGAACAACCGGCGGCTGGCGCGGCGGCCCGGGTCGTCCTGGCACATGTCCATTTCGCGGCGGATGACATCCATTTCTTTCGCCAACTCGTCACCCGGCAGCGTCGCGTGCTGCATGATGTCGCACAAGATATCGATCGCCTTCACCGCGCCGGTATTCGGCACGTCAATGTGATAAACCGTGCGGTCGAAGCTCGTGTAGGCATTCATGTAACCGCCGGCCTCCTGCACTTCCTGGTCGATGCGCGAGCCGGGCCGCGTGGTCGTGCCTTTGAAAAGCATGTGTTCCAGCACATGCGAAAGTCCCGCGCCCAGCCAGCGGCCTTCGTGGATGCTGCCCGCGCCGCACCAGGCCTGCGCGCTCACCACCGGCGCGCAATGGTCTTCCCGCACGATGATGGTCAGGCCATTGTCGAGCGTGGTAAGGGTGACACCCGGCGGAATGGACGGAATTTCGCTGACGTTTTTGCTCATTTTGGAAAGATGAGGATAAGCGGAAACGCGTCTGTAGCAATTTCATTCTAGTTCGATATTATGCCATCAGGCCGGCTGCTTTTGTTCCGTCCCGGTTGCGAATGTGACATTTGTGAAATTCGTAAAAAAACATTTGACGCAAAAGCGCGACATGCGAAAGTAGAGGCGACTTGGCGGAGAAAGGTGCTGTGTATAAAGACGAATTGAGGGTTTTAATTCTTGAGGACATGCCGGCAGATACATTGTTGCTGGTAGAAGAGCTGAAGAAAGGGAGCAATGCCATCGTGCATCTGTGCGTTGACAGCCGGGAGGATTTTATCAAGGCGCTGTCTGACAACACCTGGGACGTGATCATCTCCGATTATTCTTTACCCCGGTTCAGCGGACCCGAGGCCTTGAAAATCGTCCGCAACCAATACCCCGACCTTCCGTTCATCGTCGTTTCCGGCGTTTATGGCGAAGATGCTGCCGTGGAAGTGATGAAAGCCGGCGCCGACGATTTCATCGTGAAGGGAAAGCTCTCCCGCCTGATGCCAGCCGTGGAACGCGAACTGGAGGCGGCGCAGGATCGCCGGCTCCGCAAACGCGCCGAAGGGGCCATGCAATTCCTCGCCGCCATCGTGGAATCCAGCGAGGACGCCATCTACGGAAAAAACCTCGACAGCGTCATCGTCAGTTGGAATCCCGCCGCCGAACGCATCTATGGCTACAGCGCGGAGGAAATCATCGGACGTTCCAACACCAGCCTCTTTCCGCTGAACCGGCGCAATGAACTGCTGGAAAACGTTTCCGCCATCCGCCGCGGCGAAACCATCGGTCCCATGGAGACGGAACGTCTCCACAAGGGCGGACGGATCGTGCCCGTTTCCATCACTATTTCGCCCATCCGCAATTCAAAAGGGGAGATTATCGGTGCCTCCACCATCGCCCGGGACATCACCATCAAGAAGCAGGCCGACTACGAACGTGAGCAATTGATCCAGCGCCTCGTCGCCTCCGCGCAGCATGTCAAGAAGCTCGCGGGCATGCTGCCCATCTGCGCTTCGTGCAAACGCATCCGCGATGACAAGGGCTATTGGGAGCAGGTCGAATCCTACATCTCCAAGCATACCGACGCGGTGTTTTCACACGGCCTTTGCCCTGATTGCGCCGTGACCTACGAAAAGCAGTTTGATCTGAAGTATTGAAGAAATAGGCATTCCTGCTCTGTAGAAAAGATCGTTGGTTGCAAACCGCATCGTCAACCATCCCGAAATCATACTGTGAATTCCTTCTCCCTCTGAAAGAGGGAGAAGGCTGGGATGAGGGAGCCTCCGATTCGTCTGACAACAAACCGTTTTTTTGATGGCTTCTACACGACATGCACATCAAAAACTCATCGACCTGTGCATAAATACGGCTAAAGTTTGCCTTGAGAATTCATGTTCTACAACGCACGCGAAAGGTTTCTCCGGAGTATATTGGGTGACGAGGCATACGCTGAATATTCCGGATTCAGGCTTTTTATATTTTGTGTTGTCCAGTTGCCGCTCATTGTTTTTGCACTTATCGGCTTTGTCTGGTTGCTTTGCTATTGGCCGATACACGAATTGCGCATGGAGTCAAACTATCGGCAAAAGTATGGCGCAGAATGGGAGACCGAATTCGAACGATATCATGGTTCGTTAAAACATGCGCATTTCCAGATTGCTGTCTGCGTGTTCTCTTTGATCGTATTGGCACTGATTGCCGGGTATTGGATCAGGGTATTTATCAGGCGACGACGGCAGCGACGCGCTTGAACTGTAAGCCTGCCTCGAATCCTGTCCAGCCCGTCACTTCGCCAAATCCACAAAATTCGCCAACAGTTGCAAGCCGATCTTCTGGCTTTTTTCCGGATGGAATTGCGTGGCAAAAACGTTGTCGCGCCAGATGGACGAGGCAAAATTTTCGCCGTAATCCGTGCGTGTGGCGATGATGGATTTGTCCGCCGGTTCCGGAAAAAAGCTGTGCACAAAATAAACGTAGCTGCCGCTGGCGATGCCCCGATAGAGCGGGCAGTCTTTTTGGATGATTTCAATCTGGTTCCAGCCGATCTGCGGGATCTTCAACCCGTTCTTTTCCGGAAACTTGACGACGCTGCCCTTGAAAACCTCCAGCCCCGCGGCGCAGGAATTGAATTCCTCGCTCCGTTCAAACAACGCCTGATAGCCGACGCAGATGCCGAGGAACGGTTTGCCGGTCTTGATGAAGTCCTTCGCCGCGCCGAGCAGATGCTGTTTGCGGAGCGCATTGATGCAGTCGTCGAACGCGCCGACGCCGGGCAGCACGAGGCCGCGCGCGTCGCCGATCTCTTCGGGTGACTTCACGAGGCGCACGTCCGCGCCGGCTTTCAGCAACGACTTGTGGACGCTGCGCAAATTTCCCGAACCGTAATCGAGCAAGGCAATCACGTGTCCATTTTAGCCGCAGATCGTCCCCGGCGAAACACAGATTTTTGAAAAGTCCGGGTGCGTCCGGAGTGCGCCCGTCCCGGGCGCTGCAATGATCAACGGTCGAAAGCTTTCAATTATTTTAAGACCTTAGTGAAGTGAACATTGCAGTGGCCGGGACGGCCACACTCCGGAAACAGGGTTGTAACGTCTTGTCGGTGCGGAACGTCTAAAAAAATGGGCGCGACCCACCTTCGGTTCCTGCCCAAATAAAAGGTGAAGATTAGAAAACAGGATTCAGTAAACGGTTTTACGTTGGTGGAATTGCTGGTGGTCATTGCGATCATCGCGATTCTGGCGGCGTTGCTGTTGCCGGCACTGGCGGCGGCGAAGGAAAAAGCCCGCGTCATCAGTTGCACCAGCAATTTCCGGCAGATCGCGCAGGCGCTGCATCTTTACACCGGCGATAACAATGATTGCGTGCCCTCGTCGTTGAACTTTGGAGTGCCGGCAAACAATATTCCGGCGGCGGCGGCGAGCATCCCCGACGATTATAACTATGGTGGCGTGGCCAAAGCCCTCTCCTTGCCGAACCCGCTCGTGTTTTGGTGCCCGTCGGACACGGCCCATCCCATCCCGACGACTTCTGTCACCGACACGAATGTCACGTCATCCAGTTTCCGTTACGCGATCTGGCAGCAGACCTGCCAGCTATCCAATTTGAAGCTCACATTTTTTGACCAGCCATCGGCCCAGGTGGTTTATCATGAGACCGACGACAACCATTTTCACCGGATGCAGCCGCCCTTCACCACCCAGCCATTCCTCATTGCCGCGGCGGGGGATGGCCATGCGCAAAAGTGGAAAGTGATCTTCCGGCAAAACTTGCCGGGCCATTATTACGATCCGAACTGGTTCTCCTACGGTGACGGCGGCCAGCTCAATACCGACGCACCCAACATCGGCGGCGATGTGCGGACAGGCTCCGACAATCTTTGATCAGTTCGTCGCGGATAACTCCCGTTCCGTCTTCAACCGCAATTGCCCGCACGCGGCATCGATGTCGTGGCCCTTTTCGCGGCGCAAGGTGCAGACCACCTTTTGCTGCCTCAGCGCGAACAGGAATTTTTCACAGGTCGCTTCGTCGGGACGCTTCCACGGCAGGTCCTCGACCGTGTTGTAGGGGATCAAGTTGACCTTCGCCTTCAACCGTTTCGCCAGTTCGCCCAACGGCCGCGCCTGGTCCAGCGAATCATTCACGCCCGCGATCAGGATGTATTCGAACGTGATGAACCGCCCGCGTTTCGCCTGGTAGTAATCCAGCGCGGCGGTGAGTTCCGCCAGCGGATATTTTTTGTTCACCGGCATGATCTTGCCGCGCACCTCGTCTGTCGCGCCGTGCAGGGATATCGCCAGCGAAAATTGCTCCGGCTCATCCGCGAATTTCCGGATCTGCGGCGCCAGCCCGCTCGTGGAAACGGTGATCTTGCGCGCACCGATGCGGCCGCCCCACGGCGAATTGAGCACGCGCAACGCCTTCAGCAGGTTGTCGTAATTCGCCATCGGCTCGCCCATGCCCATCACCACCACATTGTCCACCACGCGGTCACTCGGAAAAGAGTTGCCCGGATTTTTTGGCTGGGGCGTTGCTGGTTGCTGGTTGCCGGTTGAAAGTTTATTGGCGTCATCGTCGGGTTCCAACTTGGAACCTTCAACTTGCAACCTGGAACTTTCCGCCGCGCAATAGCGTTCGATGCCCAGGACCTGTTCCACGATCTCGTGCGGGAGCAGGTTCCGTTTCCAGCCATCCAGGCCGCTCGCGCAAAACTTGCAGCCGTAGGCGCACCCGACCTGCGTCGAGATGCAAAGCGTGTGACGGTCGCTCGCCTCGCCGTACAGCGAGGGATTGGCGGGGATCAAAACGCTTTCGATGAGCGAATGATCCTCCAGCCGCCAGAGAAATTTCTGCGTCGTGTCGCGCGAACCCTGCTTGCGGACGAGCTCCAGCGTTTGCAGCGAAAAATTTTCCTTCAGCTTTTCGCGCAAGCCCTTCGGGAGATTGGTCATCGCTTCCCAATCCGTCGCCCGCTGGACATAGAGCCAGTCCATGAGTTGCTTCACCCGATAGGCGGGTTCATGGTTTTCCTTGAACCAGCTTTCCAGTTCCTCGCGCGTCAGCGTTTTGATGTCGGTCGGCACAGTAATAGGTTAAACGGGCTGGACGAAGAATCCAAGTCGCGGGTGAAGGGAAATCATCCTCATCCTCATCGTCATGCTCATCCTCGTATTCATTTCTAGTATGCTCAAATTCGGTCGTTTATGGTAAACCGGCCTCGCCGGTGGCTTTAAATTGGGTTCGTTTTTTTGGACACTTATGCACTTTCATTGGCTTTTTTTCAAAAAAATTGGGTTCGTTTCGTAATATTCATATTTCCGCGCGGCCTGGGGCTTATAAAACTTCTCCATGTTCGCCCGTCCGGCTCGGACCCCGCTCCAGCCGTCGGCGACGGACACCGACCGGCCGCCTCGCTTCCGCCCATCGGTTCGTAAATCGTAAATCGCATATCGTAAATTGTATCACTTCCCCGCCAAACCCCCCGTTGCGCCGCGCATCCAAAATGAAAATTTTTTTAAAGGCAAATTTCTTCCTTAAATCACTGAAAACAAAAAACCTAAAAATGATGATGGGTCGTGTCCTTGGCCACCACCCCTCGAAATCTCTGTAAGAATGGCTGGCCGGTCGGTGCGGATGAGAAGCGGTCAGGGACTGCCGCAAGACGCTCACGCATTGGCAAGGACTCCCGAAATTAGTGAGGCGTTTTGGAGTGCGGCGGGAATGCGCATGCGGAAGTCACGCCGCTTTCGCATGGTTGGAAGCGTCCAGGCATCCAGGAATTTTCCAGCGTTCCAACGGCTATTCCGCAGTGCCGTAGGCACGAAATATTTGTAGAAACCAAACCGCAAATGGATTCAGGGCCCGCCAGGGGCGGCACATTTTTGATCGAACGGGCTTCAGTCTTTGGACGGGCGCCAAAACGGTATTCGTAAGCTGGACCAAATTCACACCGTTAAATCTCCAACCACAATCCGGCCTTGATAGGCCGTATAAGTTCAGCACAATATCTGTTAGACGGCTATGTTTTCGCCCCGAAAATTTTTTACAACAATAGTACTTGTTGTGCTTTTTGTTTTGGCTCTGCTTACTGTCCCATACCTATATTTCAACGCCGACTATTTGCGATTCAAGCACAAGAATGCCGAATACCACGCCAGTTTCGGAGACGCATGCGATTCGATTTTGGCACAGCATCCACTCGGCACTAATAAAGTTATCGAACTTTCCGGGACAGACCTGACACTCCCAACGATTATCAGCGATTTGCACCCCCAAAAAATCGGTTTGGCTCCCAACAGAGTTTGGATTGGTGTTCACGATGGTCATATAGGTGGTCTTGCCATAATTTGGGAGCCTCAATGGGAGCCACAGAATCTGACACAGACAAATACTTGGAATTTGTGTATTACTACCGGTGAAGGGCCGGAAGAAATTGTTTATGTTGGAAGCCATAAATAAGCCGTCTAAGTCGCCGGAGCCAACGCCTATTGGCCATTGCAGCTCCGCTGTCGCGGACAACGTCGCGAATACGGCATGGCTCAGCTGCTCTTTACGTTAGGCATCACTATGAAGACGTCTCGAATACAGTATTTTTTTGCAGGACATTGGCCGGTGAAGATTTAGTTGGTGACTGCTGCATTGCTTTGCATTTTCCTCGCTGCACGTGCTTGCGAGCCAGGCTTGGCATCTTTTCGTGATTGGCATTTCCTCGTTTTATTTGTCAGTGTGATTCTCCTTGCACCTGTCGCTGGATGTTATGCGTCTCTCCTTTTCATGTGGTTTATTCTCGGCCCGGTTTATTATACCCGTGGCCGGTTGAATGGTGCGCCATATCACGAGGGCGACTATGTGCAGATTTTAGTCGGCCCGCATCGGGGATGGGTTGTTCGTGTTTATGCCGTATAGGCAGAGCGCAATCAGGTGCGCGTGGAGCTTGGAGAGCAGAAAAAGAAGGGTGCCTCAGATGTCTTTTCTTACTTTCAGATTTGTAGAGCCGTGATGCCTGACACCATGCTGGAGCCAACGGCCACTGCACCTTGAGTTTTGGATTGAGCTATGAAGATTGAAAGTCCAGATTGCAGTCGTGAGCCAGCCGACAGTGGCCGTGGCTCAGCTTTGGATCGTTACGCCATATGAGCACCCATCGTTCATTTAGACTCACACGCACGAGCGTGGAGGATGAAGAGCATCGTCTCGGACTGGAATTTCCGTTGGTGCAGCAGTTGGTGGTCTTGGTCATGTCCAGCCTCATCTTGGACGGCGGCGTGATATTTCAGGTCTTTAGTTACGCCGCGTTGGCATACTGGGTCTGCATCGCGATCATCTTAATTCGGCGACGCAGACAGTTGACGCCGGTTGACAGGATTGTGATTCGCATTGGGTTCTTGGTCGCATGTGCGCTTTCAGCGGTTCTGACAGGATTTATATGGCACTTGCGAGATGTATAGACTGATCGCCTAACTAGTCGCCGTAGCCTTGCCTCACCAGTCACTCTAAATATGAACTCCCAACCCTTCCGATTCAGCACTCGCCTCGGCCAATTCCTCCTGGCGACCTTGGTCGTGATGACACTGGCGGTTTCGCGAGCCGCCGAACCCGCGCCACCGCCGCTGTTCCCCGGCATCACGCCCGTTTGTTCGGGCGAAAGTCTGACCAATTTTTCACTGCCGAACACCACGATTGAATCTGCGGTCGTGGATGCCGCCAAAGGGATGTGCCTGGTCACGGCCGTGGTCACCCACCCGCCGGCGGCGGACCGCGTAAAGGTCTGGATCGGCCTGCCGCTCACGAATTGGAACGGGCGCTTTCTCGGCACGGGCGGCGGTGGATTTCTGGGCGGCAGCCCGGCCAGCTTTCGTGATCCCGTGGCGCGCGGGTTCGCGGCCGGCGCGACCGACACGGGGCACGAGGGCGGCAGCGGCAGTTTCGCGCTCGATGCGAACGGTCGGCAGGACTGGCAGGGCATCATTGATAACGCCTATCTCGGCATTCACGAGATGACCGTCGTGGGTAAGGCGCTCACGCAAGCGTTTTACGGCCAGGCGCCGCGCTATACCTATTTCGTCGGCGGTTCCACCGGGGGACGTCAGGGATTGATGGAAGCGCAACGTTATCCGGAGGATTACAATGGCATCATCTCCGCCTGTCCGGCGATCAACTGGGCGCGGTTTGTGCCCGCCAGCCTTTGGCCGGAGGTCGTGATGCACTCCATGTCCAACTTCGTTTCGAAAGCCAAGCTGGACGCGGCGACCGCCGCCGCCGTGGCCGCTTGTGATGCGGATGACGGCGTGAAAGACGGCGTCATTGATGATCCCGCGCACTGCACTTACGATCCCAAGGCGCTCATCGGCACGAAGGTGGGCGACGACACCTTCACCGCAGCCGACGCCGGGGTCATCCGCAAAATCTGGCAGGGCCCGCGCACGCAGGACGGCAGTTTCATGTGGTACGGATTGAATCGCGGTGCCGACCTGTTTGCCTATGCCAGCACCGGCGGTTCACCATTGCAAGGCAAGCCGTTCAGCATCGCGCTGGACTATTGGGCCTACTACCTCGCACAGGATGCGAAATGGGACTGGACCACGCTGACCTACGCCGGCTTTGAACAGCTCTGGACCAAATCCGTGGAGCAATACGGCGCAGTCCTGGGCACTGACAATCCCGACCTGACCCGCTTTCGTGACCACGGCGGCAAGGTGATTATCGTCCACGGCTTGGCCGATCAGTTGGTCCCGTCAGCCGGCACGATTGACTACATCGACCGCGTCCAGCAGCGCCTGGGTGGGGAAATAAACACGGCAAACTTTGTGCGCCTGTTTCTTGTCCCCGGCGTGGACCACGGCTTCCACGGTGCCGGTGCGTCGCCCGTCGGAATGAACGAAGCCATCGTGCATTGGGTGGAAGAAGGTGAGGCGCCGGACAAGCTTATGGCCGAAAAGCGTGACGCCAGCGGCATAGTCATCCGCACCCGCCCGCTATTTCCTTATCCGCAGGTCGCGAAATACAAAGGCACCGGCAACCCGGATGACGCCGCGAATTTTGTGAGTATCACGCCGGCCAAGTAGCGCACCCTCGACGGGAGGGCCGGCGTATCGCCGCCCCCAAAATCAGAGATGGCTGGCGAAGGCCTACACGCAAGGAACCTCAATACCTCGCCGCCTCGCCTCCTTCTCCCCAAGGGAGAAGGTGTCCGAAGGACGGATGAGGGGGAAGAGCCCTTGATAAACCCAGGTGTCGAATCGCAAAAGTGCTTCTGGCCCGTCCGGCTCGGACCGCCACCCGCACCAGCTGGGTTTTTAAGGTTTGTTGCGCGATTAATCTTTGACAGAAATTCGCCAGTCCGCTTTCATAAACCAATGATACAGCCTGCGGTAAAAAAATCAGCCATGCACAGGGCCGTGCACTCACTGCGGCACATTACATGGTTAGCCCGCATCAGCAGCGTTTCATTATGAGCGGCTTCATATTAAACAAGGTAGCACGAGTCGTTGAAGGAACTGATGAACAGTTTCGTCACATTTTCGGTGGGCCTAGACTGCATAGCGGCACGACTCCACTAGGCTGCGATGCACCTCTCCACCTGCTTTACGTTTTCGATACGGAAGACCCGGCATTTCCGTTGAAGGTTCCGGGGATTCGGTATCTGCCGCTCTACTATTCGTTTCCATACAACGCAGGAGCTTGTGGCTACCGCCTTGTTTCAGAGACCGAGATTGAGGTGCTTTACATGGAAACCAAAGAGGTAGAGCGTGATTTTCCTTACGAGAATTATCCCTCAGAGTTTCCAGAGCGGGAAGTTCGTCTTTTGCCAATATCGAACGGGCAGCACAAGACTTTGGTTTTCTATCTTGAGGCTGGTGAGGAAGCTTTAAGCGATGACGACCGCAAACTGATTTTAGACGAGTTTCAGTATCCTTTTACACAGCTTGGTGGCATTCATCGTATGTGGCAGGATGTTCCAGAGGTTCGCTGCCCGAACCCAGCTTGTGGAAACAGCAAGTTTACGTGCTTCATGGAAGTGTTTGCGGTAATTTGGAATCAGCCGCATAAGGGAGTGTTTCTTTGGGAGAAGCCACACAAGGCAGAACATTCGTGGCAGAAAGATTATGAAGACACTTGTGATGTGGAGGTGATTTTCCAGATTTGTCCGAAGTGCCATTCTATTCATGCTTGTAACCGATGCACATGAGATGTGGCTAACACCGCGCGAGGCCGGGTGAAACTATTTGACCGGAAGCAGGCAGTGATCTGACTAGGTAATAATCTAAGTATATTTTCAATGGCGTACGGAACGTAAAGGCGTCCCCAACCATTGACACTTTCCCTCTCTGTTCCCTCCGTTGCCTTCTGTTATTAAATTTTGAAGTCCGAAAACCCGCTTGATTAGTCCCCAACCCCAGGATTGACGCACTGCTGCAGGCGCTGCAAATCCGAGAGGTCGTCAGCGTCATAAGCGGGTTCGGCGTTGTCGGTGAAGATTTTTTGGGCTTTCCATTTCCAAAGTTCAACATGGCCGTCGACAAAAGACAGGTTTGCGCCCTGATTATGGAGGTCTCCCGGCAAATCCAGCCAATAGTTTGACCAGTAGCCGGTAGGCGACCAATAACCAAACGTTGCATCCCAGATGGCCTCCGGCTGTTCATCGATAAGCACAAAGAGCCCTGAAGGCGACGGCTGCGTGATTTGAGTGTATTTCAGATAACTGCCGTAGACATCCTGGCAATTAAGGCCGATTTCCATCGTGTAACTGCGGGCGCGCAGCAGGTTGGGGTAACCGTCCACGGTGGACTGGTCAGCGGGACAATGATAAATGGCCGCGTTTTGGTTATAGGTGTACAGCAGTCCGGCCTCAAGATTCGCCGGTGAGGCATCTTCCGGCGCGATTCCCGGACACCAGGAATTCGTGTTCGACGCCGTCACCAGGGCATTGGTCGTGTTGGCGCCCGACACAAATCCGCCGACTTGATTTGGCACCAAAAAATCATTGTTGTCGGTCGTATACAAGTGGCAGCAATCTTCAAGTTGCTTGAGGTTACTCAGGCAATTGATGGTGTAGGCGCGTTGCTTGGCCTTGGTCAAGGCCGGCAACAGCATCGCCGCCAGGATTGCGATGATGGCGATGACCACCAGCAATTCAATCAAGGTGAACGCACGCAAAACCCCTTGTTGCCTGCATGTTGGTAGCACGCGCATGGCTGAAGTTACAAAGTACGCCCGCCCGCCATTTTAGCAACGGAAAATCTTGCCGCCCAGGGTCCACATATCAAATCGCTCTTCAATGCGAAGCTTCTGAACTCTTCAACGATCTAACACGTTCCAACGCCAGGACGCTGCGAGCGTTTCTCCTTCTCCCTGGGGGAGACTTGAGCCGTTTGGGAAACGGCGAAAGGAATTCGGTCAGAGACCGAAGGCCCGCAGGGCCGAACGAGCGGGAGCGAGTGAGTCCACGCCGGGATGAGGGCGAGCGTCCCACCATCTTTGCCAGTTTTCTGCTGGCGATTAACTAAGCGAAGGAAGGCATTTAATTGAAATCCTGTCGAAAACCAGTTTGCAGGCGGTTGTAATCGTCCCATTGATCATCGGCCACGGGCTGTTCATCACCGCGCGGAACCGTTACTTGCATGGGAACTTTCCATTTCCAATGTTCGACATGACCATCAGCGAAGGAAAAGCTGCAGCCTTGGGCATGACGATTGGCCGGAATATCCCACCAGTAGCCCTGGCTCCACCAATCCGGCACGACTGGAATGCCGAATTCTGTATCTGTGATTTCATTCTCGTGTGTTTCCAGGAAAACAAATAATTCGGTCGGTGCGGGGCCTCTGATCGAAGTGGTTTTGTCAAAATGCGGAATTTCCGTGGCGGCTTGACCTGCATACACAACGCCATTGATGGACTGGCTCATGTTATAACTGCGTAAGCGTGGTGTCGGTAATGTGACTCCGGACAAGGTTTGAATGGTGGACTGGTCGGCGGGGCACTTGTAAATCGCCACTGACGTATTGTATTGAAACAGCAATCCATTTTGAATGCCTGCTGGCGTCGCATCATAAGGTGCCACATTGGTGCACCAGGACGGCCCCGTGTTGCCCGTCTCGGGCTGTTGTGTGCTGATGTCATAAACAAAATCGTTCGGCGGCATGAAATCCGAATTGTCCAGGTCGTATAGATGGAAACACAACTGAAGCTGCTTTAAATTGTTTATACAGGCGATGCTTAACGCCCGGCTTTTGGCCTGGCTCAAGGCCGGCAACAGCATCGCCGCCAGGATCGCAATGATGGCGATGACCACCAGCAA
>DATHOG010000136.1:0-5716 GCA_035485115.1 Candidatus Sulfotelmatobacter sp.
ATTCGGCATGAAAATTCACGACACCATGTGGCCAACGTTCATCGTTTATGGCATCGCCATCATTGGCAGCGTTTATGGCGGCAGCATCCCGATGACCCTGATGAAACGCGGCATGCCGGTATACCAGGCGCGCATGACCGCCATGTTTGTGATCGCCCTGTGTCCGTTGGTGGTGCTCTCCACGCAATATTTCGGCAACGTCGGGCATTTTGGCGACATGGCCAAAGTATACGCCGTGGCCGTCATCTGCATCGGTGCAGCGGCACACCAGGCATGGTCGGCAAACTTGTTCACGACGGTCTCCGACATGTTTCCCAAAACCGCCGTCGGCTCGGTCACCGGCATCGGCGCGATGGCGGGTGGACTCGGTGGTGTGATCGTGCAATTGATTGCCGGCACGCTTACGGACACTTACAAAGCCACGCCACAGACCGCCTATCTCATCATGTTCGTCATTTGTGCCTTGAGCTATCTGGTCGCGTGGGCTGGAATGAAGGCGCTCGTGCCGCGCCACAAACCGATCACTGATTTGTAGTCTGCTATAGCGGATTAAGAAAACGTGTCGCCGTTGGTTTTCGTTACTTTTCTCCCTCACCCCGGCCCTCTCCCGCTAGGAGAGGGTGAAATGTTCCCCGCTTCATACGAGAACCAGCGGCTGGATTGGAGCACGCGCAATCATAGGAAGAAAAACCCGACATAAGCTGTTCCCTCTCCCAGCGGGAGAGGGTTAGGGTGAGGGAGAACGCATAATTTTATCCGACGTGTTCCAACGCCGCCACGCTGCGAGCATCAGGTTCATGGGGAGGGAAATAACTGTGGCAACTACCACAGCTACAGTTTATTTTAAAATACCCTGAAAACAAAAAAGCGTTGAATCGGAAACGATTCAACGCTTTAACAATTTAAAAAATCCCGCGTCAGATCGTCTGGTTCAAATAACCGCCGTCCACACAGATGTCCGTGCCGGTCACGAATGAACTCGCCTTGTGCGCCGCGAGGAAGATGCACGCGCCGATCAGCTCTTTCGATTCGCCGAAACGGTTCATGGGCGTGTGTCCCCAGATTGATTTCGTGCGCGCCGTGGGCGAGCCGTCGTCATTGAACAGCAGCTTGCGGTTTTGTTCCGCCGGGAAAAATCCGGGCGTGATGGTGTTTACGCGCACGCCTTTCACGGCCCATTCGCGCGCCAGGAACTTGGAAAGGTTCATCACCGCCGCCTTGGCCGCCGAATAGCTCACCACGCGCGACAACGGCAGATGTGCCGAGACGCTCGCAATGTTGATGATGCTGCCCTTGCCGCGCGCACACATTCCTGGTCCGAATTCCTGGCACGGCAGAAAAGCGCCGCCGATGTAATTCAAATCCAGGTTCGCGTTCAGCGCTTCGAGCGAAATCTTCTCGAACGGATTTTCCGCCGTGACGGTGACCTTGGGGTCGTTGCCGCCGGCGGCGTTCACCAGGATCGTCGGCGCACCGAGCTCGGCTTCAATTTTCTTGTGCGCTTCGCCCAGGCTGGCGCGCGAACTGGCGTCACACGTGAAAAAGGCCGCGTGACCGCCCGCATCCTTGATCGCCTTGACGCGCGCATTGCCGCGTTCCTCGTTGCGGCCAAGCACGGCCACCTTCGCGCCCGCGCCCGCCAGACCGTCCGCCAGCGCGCCTCCGAGCACACCCGTCGCGCCAATGACCACGGCCACTTCGCCTTTGAGTGAAAAGAGTTCGGTTGTATTCATAATTTGCTTTCGGAGGGACGAGTTCCACGAGTCCCCCATTTGTTTTGGTTTGGGCCTCGTGTAACTCGGCCCTCCGATTAATTGTTTTACCGCTGCACGCGCGCACCGCCGCCGGAAATCTGTTTTTCCACTTCCTTGCGGGTGGCCATGCTCGTGTCGCCGGGCGTGGTGGACGCCAGCGCGCCGTGCGCTGCACCGTAATCCACAGCCTTCTGTGCATCGTTAAATTCGAGGAAACCGAATTGCAAGCCGCTGGCGAAGCTGTCGCCGCCGCCGACGCGATCGAGGATTTCCAATTCCGCATATTTGCGGCTCTCGTGAAACTTGCCGTCATGCCAAAGAATTGCGCTCCAATCATTCTTGGTCGCGGTGATGACGCGGCGGAGCGTGGTCGCGGCCACCTTGAAGTTTGGATACGCCTTCACGGCGGTCTCAATCATGGCCTTGAACGCATCCGTCTCGATCGCGCTGATGTTGTGGTCCACTCCTTTGACCTCGAAGCCGAGGCTGGCGGTGAAGTCCTCCTCGTTGCCGATCATCACGTCTACGTACTTCGCGATTTCCTTGTTCACTTCCTGCGCCTTTTTCAAGCCGCCGATGGATTTCCACAAGGATGGACGATAATTCAAATCGTAACTGACCACGACCCCATGCTTCTTCGCGGCTTTCACCGCTTCAACCGTGAGTTCCGCGGTCGTCGCCGACAAAGCCGCAAAAATACCGCCGGTGTGCAGCCAACGCGTGCCGAGCTTGCCAAAAATGTGATCCCAATCAAAATCGCCCGGCTTGAGCTGGGCGGCGGCGGAATTGCCGCGATCGGGCACGCCGACCGCGCCACGGACGCCGAAACCGCGTTCGGTAAAATTCAAGCCGTTGCGCACGCTGCGGCCGATGCCATCGTCTTCGCGCCATTTGATGAAGTCCGTGCACACGCCGCCCTGCATGATGAAGTCTTCGATGAGGTGGCCGACCTCGTTGTCCACGAACGCGGTGCAAACGGCGGTCTTGTAACCGAAGCATTTGCGGAGGCCGCGCGAGGTGTTGTATTCGCCGCCGCCTTCCCACGCCTTGAACTCGCGCGCGGTGCGGATGCGCCCTTCGCCGGGGTCAAGCCGGAGCATGACTTCGCCGAGCGAGATTTGATCGTAGGTGACGGATTTTTTGTCGCGTAATTGGATTGCCATAAGTTTTTGGGTAAAAAAGATTAAACCTGGACGGATTTGAAGTCAGCCGGATTCCACGCGGGTTCGCCGACTTCGTGCGCGAGATGGTTGAGTTCCTCGATTTCCGCCTTGGTGAACAGCAAACCGCCGTGCTGCTTGGACAAACCGCCCCAGCGCGCCTCCGGCTGGCCGGGCAGCAGGCACTTCTCGTTGCCGTGACCGAGCACGTCTTCGATGACGGCCTTCACGTTTTGCAACTGCGAACGGCCTTTGGCGTAGCTTGTGCCTTTCATCGCGTCGGGATGGATGATCTGGAAATAGAACGTCGAGCCGTGTTTCTCATCCGCCGGACCGCGCGAGGTGCCGCGAATTTCCGGCAGCGAACCGCCGATGAACCCCGCATAAAGTTCGTCAATCAAACCGAGGCCGTAGCCCTTGTGCGCGCCGAACGGCAGCAATGCGACAGCCTTGTTCGGATCGGTCGTCGGATTGCCCTCGGAATCCACGGCTGCACCGGGCGGAAGTTGTTTGCCTTCGCGCTTCATCACCTGCACGCGGCCCATGGCGATGGTCGAGGTGGCCCAGTCGATCACGATGGGGAAACCGATGGCGTCCTGCGTGGGAAACGCCCAGGAATGCGGGTTCGTGCCCATCGTCGGCGTTTTGCCGCCGAATGGCACGACTTCGGAAGTGGCCGAGGTGCAGTTGGTATAGGCGATGTAGCCCTTGAGCGCGGCATCCATCACATAACCGCCGCCCCAGAGATAATGCGTAGCGTTGTCCACGCTGACCATGCCCACGCCGTATTTATCGGCGAGCTTCATGCAGGTGTCCATCGCCTCGTAAGCCACGGCCTGGCCCAGCTTGTTGTGGCCGTTCCAGATTTCGGATGCGGCAAAGCGCGACGGCAACTTCTCGATTTTGGCGCCGGGCGTCCAGCGGCCGACCTTGCTGCCGAACAATTCATCGAGGTGCAGCGCCTTGATGGCGTTGTGCGTGCGGATGCCGTAATACGCGGCGCTCGCGCAGAACCGTGCACCGGCGGCAGCTTCGGCTGCATCATAACCGCGCTTGAGGTAAGCTTTGGTTACGAGTGAATCGTGTTTGTCTTTGGGAATGATGTAGTAGGTATCTGGCATAAAAATTTCGGTAATGAAACAACGTGGCACTTTATAATAAAATCAGCCCCAGCCTCTTGATGGTGACCGTTTCATTTTAATTCAAATCACTTCCAAGTTGATGTCCGTCAGGCCGGCAAAATCATTTTGATCCAGGGTCACGATTTTTTTAGCACCGCTCTTTTTAGCCGCGACGGCATGGAAAAAATCATGAACCCGCCCGCCGCGCACGCCTAATTTACGAGCCGATTTGAGAGCCGCCAGCATTTCCGCCGCCGTCAAATCCACGAAATCCAAATTTTCCGCCAGTTGCTCCACGAGGTCCGCCGCGATCTCCGTCGCAACGCGATTTTGCGGATTACCCGTCAGCGCCGAAAAGACTTCCGCCAGCGCGTGCGGGCGCGTGACGCCGCGCTCCTGCCGCAGGCGTGCCTGTAAACCCGGTTCCCAAACCGATTCCACCAGTGCGGATGAATCCCAATAGGTCTTCATTGCCGGTCGCGGTCGGCGCGGATGGCGGCGCGAATTTCTTCCCGCGTCATCAGGCGCGGAACAGTGTAGGTGCCGTCTTTGTTGCGTTTTACCTTCACAACGGGAACTTCCTTCTCCACCAGCTCCACCACCCGGATGCTGCCGTCGGGCTGGATGCTGGCGTCAAAGGCGGTGTTCGGACGGAACAAGTCCGCCGCCGTGAGCCGGCCACGAGAGTCTGCAATCAATTTCATAATGGGATTATCCCACCAAATTTAGGCCTGTCAAAATTCATTTTACCGCTGGTCAAACCACTTTCTTCACCGGCACCTCGGGGTTCACCTGGGCGATGGGTTTTTCACCGTTCATTGCCAAAATGAGGTTCTTCACCGAGCAAGTAGCCTGTCGCACCACGCTTTCGTAAGTGCGCGACGCGACATGCGGCGTGCAGACGACGTTCGGCAGCTGGAGCAACGGATGATCCGCCGGCGGCGGTTCCTGGTCCAAAACGTCCGTACCGTAACCGCCCACCTGCCCGGACTTCAAGGCGGCGACCATGTCGTTCGTGTTCACCACTTCGCCGCGCGCGCAGTTCAGGATCAGCACGCCCTTCTTCATCTTCGCAAACGACTTCGCGGAAATCATGTCGCGCGTCTCCGGCGTCAGGTTCGTATGCAGCGAGATATAATCGCTGGCGGCGTATATCTCATCAAGCGTCGCCGCGCGTTTGATGCTTTGTTCCTTCGCAAACTTTTCGTCCCAATAAACGTCGAAGGCGATGACGTTCATGCCGAAGGCGCGGGAGCGGATGGCGACCTCCTTGCCGATTCGACCGAGCCCGATGATGCCGATGGTCTTGTCGAGCAGTTCGTGGCCGGTCTTGCGCTTCCAATTCGTCTTGGCGTCGCCGCTGCGGGTGGAATCCGTGTGGAACAGGAAATTTTTCTCCAGCGCGAGCAGCAGCATGAAGTTGTGTTCGGCGACGGTGGTATGGTTCACGCCGGGCGTGAAGAGCAGCGGGATGCCGAATTCGGTGCAGGATTTCACGTCAATCTTATCCACGCCGATGCCGTATTTGCTCAAAACTTTTAATTTCGGACGCGCTTTTTCCAGAACGTTGCGCGTGATCGCATCGTCCCCGCAAATATAACCGTCCACATCGCCGACGAGCGCAAGCGTATCCGCTTCATTCAACGGGCCGCGCGCAGTGATGATTTCCCAGCCGGTTTGC
>DATHOG010000137.1:0-14529 GCA_035485115.1 Candidatus Sulfotelmatobacter sp.
CGCCTCGAGGTTCGCCGAAAGCCACGCGGAAACTGCCAGTCCGGAAACCAGCACGCCATAGGTGATATTCACGAACCACGCCGCCAGGAAAACCGCCAGCAGATAAAAGATGAAAAAAAAGGTTTCATGGCCGGTCCAGTAATCCGCCAGCCCGACCACCATGACGATGACAATGCACAGCGGCGCGACAAACCGCCGTGGCAGATGCTCGAACCGTTTGAGTGTCGTCATCATGCTGAAGTGAATCTATACCGCAAGCCGCCGCGCAAACCGAGAAAATTTCACTCGCCGAACAGGGCCGCCGCAAACTGCTTTGCGTCGAACGGCTGCAAATCGTCCGGCTGCTCGCCCAGACCGATGAATTTCACCGGCAGGCCGAGTTCCTTTTGGATGGCGACCACCATGCCGCCCTTGCTCGTGCCGTCCAGCTTGGTGACGATCAGGCCGGTCAGTGGCACGGCCTTGTTGAACTCGCGCGCCTGGTTCAACGCGTTCATGCCCGTGCTGCCGTCCAGCACCAGCAATACCTCGTGCGGCGCGCCTGCGAGCTGTTTGCCGATGACGCGATGCAGCTTGTGCAGCTCCTGCATCAGGTTGTGCTTGGTATGCAAACGTCCGGCCGTATCGATGAAAAGATAATCCGTCTTGCGCGCGAGCGCCGCCGTGACGGCGTCATGCGCCACCGACGCCGCGTCCGCGCCGTAGGCGCTGGCGACCACCTCCACGTTCAACCGCGCACCCCATTGCTTGAGCTGTTCGATGGCTGCCGCGCGGAACGTGTCGCAGGCGGCGAGCAACGCGGTTTGCTTTTGGGATTGGACCGCATAAGCGAGCTTGGCGCTCGTGGTGGTTTTGCCCGTGCCGTTCACGCCGACAACGGAAACCACGGTCGGCCCGTGCGGATTTTTTTTCAACGCATTATCATTCGCGGAAAGACTCTTTTCGATCTCGCCTTTTGCGATGGCCAGAAAATCCACGCCCGCGCCGCCCTGCGATTCATAGCTCTTTTTGACCGCGCCAATGATCTGCTCCGTCATCGCCATGCCCAGGTCGGCGGCGATCAGTGCGGCCTCCAGTTCCTCGATCGAGTCCGCCGTCAGCTTCGGCGAACGCGTAACAATGCGTTTGATCTCGTGGACGAGTTTGGCCTGTGTCTTGGCGAGTCCGGCTTTGAATTTGGCAAATAGGCCCATTTCTAAAGAAAAAATAATGAATACGGATGTGAAAATTTATATCGCCGCACGTTTTTCGTCGGCCGATTTTTTTGCTGCCTTCAATTTTTCAACGTGTTCGTAGGGCAGTTTCACCGTGCCGATGAGCGGCTTGTTTTTGCTGAAACCGTGGCAATCGCTGCCGCCCGTCACGAGCAGATGATGTCTTTCGGCGATTTCAAGGTAACGCTCGGCCATCACCGTCGAATGTTTAGTGTGAAAACATTCGATGCCGTCCAAGCCGGCGCGCACGAGACCGGGGATGATCTCATCCGTGCGGTTCAAGCCCGGATGCGCCATGACCGCCAGGCCGCCGGCCTGATGAATCAACTCCACGGCTTCGACCGCGGACATTTTGGTTTTTGGCACCCACGCGGGCCGGCCTTTTTTCAAAAAGCGTTCAAACGCCTCGTCAAGATTCGCAACGAGTTTTTCCTTCACCAGCGCCCGCGCGACATGCGGGCGGCCCGGCGATTTGCAATTCGCCAGCGCAAAGACGGCCTCGGGTTTCAACGGCACGCCCATTTTATTCAAGGCGGCGCACATTTCGTGGATGCGGCTTTGGCGGACGGACTGGAACTTGGCGATTTTATCCAGCAGCAGGGGATTTTTCGTGTCGAGAAAATAGCCAAGGATATGGACCTCGGTGTCTTCGATCTCGGCGGTGAGTTCCGCGCCGGGAATGAATTCCATCTGCACTTTCGCACACGCCGCCGCCGCCCGTTCGCAGCCTTCCACCGTGTCATGGTCGGTCAAGGCGATGCAGGCCAGGCCGGCTTTCTGCGCATACAGCACCAATTCCTCCGGCGTGAACGTGCCGTCGGAAAAATTCGTGTGCAGGTGCAGGTCGGCAAATTTCATTCGCTCGTTTTATTTTAAATCGCGGGCCGGCCGCATCAATTCGGCTTTAATTTTATCAAGAATACCGTTCACGAACTTGCCGCTGTCCTGCGTGGAAAACTTTTTGGCGATGTCCACCGCCTCGTTGATGCTGACGACGGGCGGGATGTCCTGGCGGTGCAGCATCTCGTAGATTGCCAGCCGCATGATGTTGCGGTCCACGGCGGCGATCCGGTTGAAATCCCAGTTCTTGCAATGCTTCTTGATGTGCTCGTCGATCGCATCCCGATACTGCAAGACGCCCTTGATGAGCGGTTCGGCAAACAGGCGGGTCTCGGCCTCTTCCGCGGTCGGTGGCGGCAGCTCGACTTTTTCGCCCCACGTGGCGGAGCCGGATTTTTCATCCTCGATGGCGGCGGCACGCTGTGAATTCCAGAATTGCTCCAGCTCCGCGTCGAGGTTGCTCGGCGGATTCAAATCGTGCTGGAACAAAAACTGCACGGCGCGCTCTCGCGATTCTCTACGTTTGCCCATAAATCACAAAATAATTTACAGAAGGCAACAAAGCGAACAAAGAATTTTGCGTCAAGATTTTTATGCTTTGTTTCCTTGGTTTGCTTCTGTGAAATTTTTTTGTAAAGTTCGTATATGAAAGTCGGCAAACTTTTACACACACGCTATCGTGTGAATGATCTTGAGCGCACGCTGAAATTTTATCGCGACGTCCTCGGTCTTGCCGAAGTAAGACGCCATAAATCCCCGCGCGGCGCGGAACTCGCGTTTTTGAAGGCGCCCGGCGGCAGCGAGGAGATAGAACTCTGTTTTCTGCCCGCCAGCGAACCGGTAAAAGTGCAACCCGACCTCACGCATCTCGCTTTCGAGGTGGATGATCTCACGGAGTTTGAAAAGCATCTGGCCAAACACGGTCTGAAATTTTCCGACGGCCCGACCACCACCTCCAGTGGCAACCGCATCGCCTTCGTGGATGCGCCGGAAGGTTACGAAATTGAATTGATTCAGAAAACGAATGATGGCAAATGAGGTCCATGATTCGACTGTTTCGGCAAGGGGCTTTTATGGAAATGGTCGGATGGCGGTAAGATGTGTTCAATTGCTGTTTGTCATCATCGCCGTCATTCACCTCAATGCACCATTCCTTTCCGCCCATAACGAGCGGCAAAATCAGACTTACGATGTCGCCCGCCATATTTTCAGCGATGGCTGGAGTGCTGTACTGTCGCCGAAAGTCTCGTTCTCGCTGCCGGGTTTTGAGGCGCAACCCTATACCGTCGTCCGATATGAGTTTCCTTTTCCGGGGTTGATCAGCTGGCCGTTCGTTGAATTATTTGGCCATGAGCGGGCGGTCATGCGCCTCGTTTCAGTGGTGTTTGCGCTGGCATCCATTGAATTGATCTTTCTGATCCTTCGGCAATGGCTGTCATCAGGTGTCGCCGCCGCCGGGGCGGCGCTCTGGGGTTTGTCGCCATTGGTGCTCCATTTTGGCCAGGTTCCCATGCCTGATATTTTCTGCACCACCGGCATGCTGGCCGCCTTCTGGTTTGCGCTGAGGAATAATCTGCCGGCGTCCAGCAGCGCATTTCTATTCGCGATCCTGAGTAAAATCAGCGTCATCGTCTTCGGACTGCCAATATTGACGGCGTTATTGGCCGCCCGGAAGATAAAATCATCCAAGGAATTTTCTGTTGTATCGCTGTTGTGGGGAATCGTTCCACTGCTTGGGATTGCCGGCTGGAATTCGTTGCAACTCTTCCATACCGATACCCCGTGGACCATTACGGAGATCAGCCAACGGGGCATTCATTTGTTTTCGTTTGTGACCTATGTTTCCTTTTTTGCCTGCCTGTTGCCTTTTGGGCTCGGCCTGGTTGGCGTGGTGGGAGGTATTCTGGCAATCACCCAAAGACGGCTGTCCCTGGTTGATCCGTTCATTCTGTGGTCGTTGGTTGTCTCCAATTTGATTTATCTGATTTTTATTTTCGGTAAAATCCCTGAACCACAATATGCGGTGCCGCTTCTGGCCTGGGCGGTGATATTGGCCGCCTTTGGCCTGGGATGGCTGGTTGATGAGTCGCGCCGTAACAATCGATGGCGTTTGGTGTTGGCGGCCATGATCGGGCTGCAGGTTCTGACCGTGGCCGTCTTCGCCGCCGATTTGAAATCCAATCATGTGGCGGACTTTGAAGGCGTGGAAAAAGCCGCCGGCTTGATACCTCCTAAATCGCGGGTTCTGGTCGTGTATCCATTTTACGGCGCGTCACCCGCTGTTTGGCTGAATCAAAATGATTATGCCATCAACCGTATCTCCGACCTGCAAACCAAACTGACAACCCTGGAAAAAGATGGCTTCGACTATCTCCTGATCATGGATATGAAAAGCTGGCTCTTTGTAAAGAACGGCGGAATGGCTGCCATCGTGGCCAGATTGCCTCACCCGGCTTCGCTGATCTCGGCCAAGACAACTGACTTCGCCGACCCGGCGTCACCCTTCCGCCATTTTTGCGACAGCCGTTTCACACCGGTTTATTCAAGCCCTTACGTTGTGCTATATCGGTTGCCAACCCCGGGAAATCAGCCAAATTGACCTGCCAAAAAAGATTGGCTTTACGCTGGGCTTGCACCAACTTTAACACCCTTATTTATCATTGAACATGAGCGTACTCATTGTCGGCACCACCGCACTTGATTCCATCAAAACTCCATTGAGCGAAAATCCGCGCCTGCTTGGCGGATCGGCCAGCCACGCGGCGGTCGCGGCCGCATTCTTTTCGCCGGTAAAACTGGTCGGCGGCGTGGGCGAAGATTTCCCGCCGAAATACATCAAGCTTTATAAAAAACATAAGATCGATCTCGCGGGCCTGCAGATTCTGCCCGGGAAGACTTTTCACTGGAGCGGCGAATACGAGATCAACATGAATAACCGCCGCACGCTCGCGACGGAACTCGGCGTCATCGAGACGTTCCAGCCAAAATTGCCGGACGCGTATCGCTCCGCGCCGTTCGTGCTGCTCGCCAACATCGCGCCCGCGCTGCAGCTTTCCGTGCTCGACCAGATGCGCAAACCCAAATTTGTCGTGGCCGACTCGATGGATCTGTGGATCAACATCGCCCTCGCCGATCTGCTCAAGCTGCTCAGGCGCGTGGACGGCTTTGTGCTCAATGACAGCGAGGCCGAATTGTTCACGAAGGAGGACAACATCTTCAAGGCGCTGAAAAAAATCCACGCGCTCGGCCCGAAATACGTCATCATTAAAAAAGGTTCGCATGGCTCGATCCTCTCCAGTCCGAAGGGTGTTTTCATCTGCCCCGCTTATCCGTTGCACATGGTCGAGGACCCGACCGGCGCGGGCGATTCCTTCGTTGGCGGCATGATGGGCTACCTCGCGAGTGCCAAGGGCTCGATTGATGCGAACATCCGCCGCGCGATGGTTTACGGCAGCGTCACCGCGTCATTCTGCTGCGAGGGCTTTGGCCTCAATGCGACAACGAAAGCAAAGCGAGTTGACATCGAAAAACGCGTAAAGATTCTGGAAAAACTGACCCGGTTCTGATTTTGGATTTACGATACACGATTTACGCATCTTTCATCCAAGCAGTGCGTAAATCGTAAAACCAATATCGTAAATTCAAGAAATAAACTTCGGTTCAAGGACCGGGCCGAGTTTGTGTTTGTAAAGCAGTTCGCAGAATTTCGCGATGCCGCGCTTTTCGTCCTCGGCGAGGTGATAGTGGATATGCCACTCGAAATAATCGCGCCGGAACGCCTCGTCAAATTCCTCGCGCGTCTCGATGAGATAATCGATCGTGTCCAGCCCGAATCTTTTTGCGGCCTTCAATTCGTGGCGCAGCTCCTTGTTTTCCACGCCTCGCCGCAGCGCCCAGACCGCATAAACAAAGGGCAAATTCGTCATCTCCGTCCATGCGCTGCCGAGGTCGAAGATTTCATGCGGGGGTGATGAACGCTGAAACTCAATCGCCGGATCGCCGATCAGCAGGACGAAATCTTTTTCCTTCGCGCTTTCGTAGTTTTCCAGCGGCACGAAGTTCGGGAACAGATTTTTCTCCGCGAGCAAAACTTTCAGCAGGTTCACGCTCGTCAGCGACGCGGTGTCGCAAAAGATTTCTGTGGCCTCCGGGATCGGTTTTTTATGGGCGAGGATGACGCTATAGACTTCACCGAGCGAGGCGATGGCGATGCCGTCCAAAATGTCGTAGCGGTCGTTGAACAAAACCTCTGTGATGCTGACGAGCGCGGCGTCAAGTTCATCGCGTCGCAACATTTCCGCGAGTTTGGCCGGCGTGGCAAATACCAGTGCTTCGCCGAGGTCGCGCGTGAGCGGCGCGGCGTTGAGATAAGGCACGGAACCAACGCGAAATTTTTTGACCGGCTCGCTCATGCCGTCGCCAGATTGTCTTCCAGAATTTTTGAGTGCGCCGGATTTTCTTTGGCTTCTCCGGATTGTTGGCCGTCAGCCAGGACTTTGATCGGCTCGTAAAACGTGTTTCGCTGCACGGGAATCCGGCCGGCTTCGCGAATCGCTTTGATCATGTCCGTTTCCGTCTGCAACTGCGGCGAGCTGGCACCGGCCATGTGGAAAATATGTTCCTCGATGATCGTGCCATGGATGTCGTCCGCGCCGTAACTCAAGGCAATTTGCGCAAGTTTCACACCGAGGCCGATCCAATACGCGGTGATGTGCGGGAAATTATCGAGGTAAATGCGGCTGACGGCGATGGTGCGCAGCGAATCAAACCCGGTCGGCGGCGTCTTGACCGGGATGTCGTTGTTTTCCGGCTGATAGGCGAGGGGAATCAGCGCGGTGAACCCGTGCGTCTCATCCTGCAACGCCCGTAACTGCCGCAGATGGTCCACGCGGTCGGCCAGCGATTCCACGTGGCCATAAAGCATTGTGCAGGTGCTGCGCTGGCCGAGCTTGTGCCAGGTGCGGTGCACGTCGAGATATTCCGCGGCGGATTCCTTGCCCTTGGCGATGGCCTTGCGGACTTCCGGCTGGAAAATTTCCGCGCCGCCGCCGGTGAGCGCATCCAGGCCGGCCTCCTTCAATTCGATCAACGTCTGCTCGACGGATTTTTTCGCGAGCCACGCGAGATGCAGGATTTCAATCGCGGTAAAACATTTCAATTGCACCCTGGCATCCAATTTCTTCAACGCGCGCAGCATGTCCGTGTAATAGCTGAACGGCAGCGACGGATGCAGGCCGCCGACGATGTGCAACTCCGTGATGCCGATCTTCAACGCTTCGCGCGACTTCTCGACAATTTCTTCAACCGAATATTGAAAGCCGTCCGCATCGCGTTTCTTGCGCGCGAAGGAGCAGAACTGGCACGACAGGATGCAATAATTGGAATAATTGATGTAGCGGTTGACGATGTAACTGGCGCGCAGGCCGTTTTTGCGCTGGTTCACGAAATCGGCGATTGCGCCGAGCGCGTTCAAATCCTTCGACTCAAACAGCCGCAACGCGTCGGCCTCGGAAATGCGTTCGCCCGCAACGACCTTGTCGTAAATGTCGCGCAGCTCGCTGCGATGAATAAAAAAATTCACGCGCTAAAACTATCAGAAATGACCGGCTTGGCAAATTCGGTTTTGGGCGGCCCAGGTTCCAATCTTGACAAGCAATGGCCGGCAATTAAAGTGCTTTCCAAGGAATGAAAACACATTTTGGCAATCCATTGCGCTGGTTATGCGTGATGGCGGTTGCCATCGCGGGTTTCCTCCGGCCGTCGTCCGCGTCGGCGGACACCATCACGCCGGCGGGCGCCTATCTGGCCACCACGCTGGACTCGATGCAGGTCACGAATTACTGGCTGGAGGGCGCGTTTGTGGACTGGCTCACGGGAAAACCGGTTTACACCACCGATCCGGATGACACGCATTGCAGTGCGTTTGCGGCCGCGGCGGCGGCGCGGTTCGGGATTTATCTTTTGCGTCCCCCGGAGCATTCCACCACCTTGCTTTCCAATGCCCAATACGACTGGCTCGTCGCTTCCGGCACGAACTACGGCTGGCAGCCCGTCACCCAATGGACCAACGCCCAGCACCTCGCCAACCTCGGGCAACTGGTCGTCGCTTCCTGGAAAAATCCGGACACGAACGATTCCGGCCACATCGTCGTCCTCCGCCCCAGCACCAAATCCATGGCCACCATCCTTTCCGAAGGCCCCGAGGAATGCCAGGCCAGCAACACGAATTACAATGACACCAACGTGCAGTTTGGTTTCCGGATTCATCCCGGCGCGTTTCCCGATGAAATATTGTATTTCAGCCACGTCATCACCAATTCCGCCACGCCGGTGTTGCAGTCATGCTCCTGGAGCAACCATGTTTTTCACGGAACCCTCGCGGGCTATCTCGGGCGCAGCTATCAATTGCAGGCCAGCACCAATTACATGAACTGGACCACGGTTCTTTATTACACCAATTCCAGCGTCATCACCAACCCCGTGCCCGTGGTTGATTCCGTGAACAACCTGCCTCTCTGTTTTTACCGGGTGATCAGCCAGTAGTCTTTGCGGATTCAAGGAATCATCCTCGTCCTCATTTACTCGGATTAGGTTGGATTTGGCCGGATTTGGTTTGCCGCGCCGTATCCGCATGCGGGAGAAGGCGGGTCGGATTTACCCTGATTCACCCGGATTTTAACGGGATTGGCAAGGCAGTCCTCTGTATTCCGACTGTTAGGACCGGCTTCGCCGATTTTCCCTCAACCATTTTTACACTTCCCGCACCACCCCCCAGTAAACATCCAGATGTTTGCCGAGGTAAAGTTTCACCGCCTTGACCAGCACCTTGGCCTCCTGTTCCTGGCCGGCGGCGATGATTTCCTTCAATTCCATGCCGGGCGTGATGGCGAACGAGCCTTGCGCGATGATCGGGCCTTCGTCCAGGCGCATGGAGACGAAATGCGCGGTGACACCGGCGATCTTCACCCCGCCTTCGTAGGCCTGCCGGTAGGCCTGTGGCCCGGGAAAGCTGGGCAGCAGCGAAGGATGGATGTTGATGATCTTGTTTTTATGCCGCCACACGAAGTTCGGCGACAGAATTTTCATGAACCGCGCGAGCACCACGAAATCAATCTCGTGCTCTTCAATAATTTTCAAGGCGTCGTTTTCCGATTTGGCGCGGTCGCGCCAGTCGAGATGGAAGAACGGCAACTTGTGTTTTTTGGCCCGACCCGCAAAGTCGTCATAATTCCCAATGACCAGCGCGGGTTCCGCGCTCAATTTCGCGGCCATGAGCGCATCAAAGCAATGCGTTTCCTTGGTGACCATGATGGCGAAGCGCTGGCGCCGGCGCGGGTCGGTCAGGCGCAATTTGATTTCCATGCCGAGTTGCGTGGCCAGTTGCGCGAGGCCGGTGCGGAGCGAATCGGGGTTCAGGGCGGATTTTTTCCACGAGGCCTGGAGCGTCATGCTGAACTGGCCGCGGGTGACCTGTTCCTCGAGGGCTTCGATGTTCGCGTGCTGCTCGAAGAGAAAATTCGTGACTCGTGCGATCACACCGGTCTTGTCCTGCCCGATGACAGTGATGGTGGCAAACTGCTTCATGGCGGCAAATTAGCGGATTTTTTGCGGTTGAAAATGCAAATTGGCGTTTTGGCACTAAAAACAAGGGATTTAACCACAAGTTCGCATTGTAAACCTGCGGATTTTCTGCAACTTTCTGCGCCCTTTGTTGTTAAACCAAGACCTAAATGGCATTTAATTCGGTCAAAACACTGGTCGCGTCGGTCGCCGAAGCGTCGCCGCAGCAGTTCGATGACTGGCGCAAGACGTGGCGGGCCGCCGCGGACGCCGGTTCCGCTGAACCGTTGCTCGCGTTTGTCGCGCGCGAACGCGGCATTGCGGAGGAAATCTTCATGCAGCGTCTGGCCGTCGCGCTTGGCTGGCCGTTTTTAGACCTGGGCAAGCTCACGATCGAGGACGAAGTCCGCGTCAAGTTGTCCACCAAGATCGCGTTCCAGTTTTTCGTGATGCCGGTCGCCCTGAACAATGGCGTGCTCCAGATCGCCGCGAGCGACCCGTTTGATGCCGCCATGATGAGCGCGGTCCGTTTTGATGCGAAGATGCCCGTGAGTTTCGCCCTCGCCACGCGTACGGAGATCGAAAAGGCGCTGAAAAAATATTACGGCGTCGGCGCGGAAACCCTGGACGAAATGGGCGAGTCCGATGCGATGGATCTGGACATCGCCACCGACAAAGAGATCACCGAAGGCGACCAGGAAGCCAGCGTCATCAAGTTCGTGAACCAGATCATCTGGGAAGCGTTCAAAAACCGCGCCACGGACATCCATTTCGAACCGCAGGAAGATGAACTGCGCATCCGCAACCGCATTGACGGCATCCTCCATCTTATTCCGCTGCCGCCCACGCTGAAGCGGTTCCAGTCGGCCATCATTTCGCGTATCAAGGTGATGAGCGGCATGAACATCTCCGAGAAACGCCTTCCGCAGGACGGCCGTATCAACGTCCGCATCAAGGGCGAGGAAATCGACATCCGCGTCTCCACCGTGCCGACGGTTTATGGCGAATCAGTTTCGCTGCGCTTGTTGACGCGCGGTAAAATCTTCCTTTCGCTCGATAAACTCGGTTTCGCGGCGAAGGACGAGGCGATGATCCGCGACATCATCATCAAGCCGCACGGGATTTTCCTCGTCACCGGCCCGACGGGTTCCGGCAAGTCCACCTCGCTTTACGCGTTTCTGTCCGCGATCAATTCCGTCCACAAACGCATCATCACGATTGAAGAGCCGGTCGAATACGAACTCAAGGGCATCAACCAGATTGCCGTGCGTTCGGACATCGGGCTGACGTTTGCGATGGGTTTGCGCCACATTTTGCGCCAGGACCCCAACGTGGTGATGGTCGGCGAAATCCGCGATTCGGAAACGGCGGACATCGCCATCCGCGCTTCGCTGACCGGTCACTTGGTTTTCTCCACGCTGCACACGAACGATGCGCCGAGCGCGTTCACGCGCTTGACGGACATGGGCATCGAGCCGTTTTTGATCGCCTCCTCGGTCGAGGCCGTGCAGGCCCAGCGCCTGGTCCGTACGATTTGCCCGCATTGCAAAACCGAGCAGCACGTGGACCACGAATATCTTCGCAAGGTCGGTTTTCCCGCCGATGAGATCGGCACCGCGAAATTCTGGCACGGGGCGGGTTGCGATGAGTGCCGGGGGCAGGGCTATCAGGGCCGCAAGGGTATTTATGAATTGCTCATCGTCAACGAATCCATACGTCCGCTGGTCATGAACCGCGCGCCGGCCACCACCATCGCGCAGCTCGCGATCCAGAACGGTATGCGCACCTTGCGCGTGGACGGCTGGAACAAGGTGAAGCAGGGTACCACGACCATCGAGGAAGTATTGCGCGTCACGCAAATGGAAGAGATGCGCGAAGCCTTGACCGGGGACGACCAGACACAATTTTTACCCCGCTGATTTTCATGGCCCGCTGGAACACCTGTAACTTGCTGCAAGTCGCCCCCGACGCGAAACGCCTCTGGCAGTTTGACGCCAAGGGCGACGGCTTTGTGCTCGCCCGCGAACAGCGCGTGGCGCACACGGAAGCCCTGCCCGCCAAGGGCATCGCGAAAAGCTGGTCGTCGCTGTGGCAGCCCAGGTTGAACGTCGCCTGGCTCCCGCCGGAAAATGTTTTTCTGCGCGTCGTCGAGCTGCCGGCGGCCAACGCCGAGGAAACATTCTCGATGGTCGAGCTCCAGTTGGAAAAGCTGTCGCCCATGCCGGTGACACAGGTCGTGTGGACCATGCATGTGCTCGGCACGCATCAAAGCGTGGCAAAGGCCGACGGCTCCTCGGAAAGTCTGCAAACAGTGGTGGTGGTCATCGTGGCTCGCGCCGCGGTCGAGGAATTTTTGGGCCGGTTGGAAAAGGAGAATTTTCTCGCCGACCGCCTGGAGGTTCCCTGGCTCGACCAGCTTGGCGCGGCCTCACCGGAGGGCGACAGCGCCTGGGTTTTTCCGCTGACGATCAGCGGTCAAAATTCCGCGCTGATCGCGTGGTGGTGCGGCGGGGTCTTACGGAGCTTGAGCTTTGTGACGCTGCACGCCGCGGGTGACCGCGCGGCGGAATTGAAATCACAGATTTCCCTGCTCGCCATGGCGGGCGAGGTCGAAGGCTGGTTCACGAACCCGCCGGGCTGGCATTTGGTGGCCGATCCGGTGAACGCGACCGAGTGGGAAAACCTTTTGCGCACGGCGCTGGGGGAAAGCGTGAAGGTTTCCGCGCCGCCCGGGCCTGCCGAACTCGCGGCGCGCACGGCGAAACGCGCCGCCTCCGCCGGTAAATCCCATCTGCTGCCGGATGAATTCACCGCGCGGTATAAAGTGCAGTTTCAGGATCGCCTGTGGCTGCGCGGATTGTTGTATCTTGGTGTGTTTTACGCAGTCGCTTTGGTCATCTATTTCGCGGCGGTCAATTTCCGTGGTTATCAGACGCATCAAGTCGAGACGCAGGTGGCCGCGATCGCCAACGATTATACGAACGCCGTGCAGCTCAAGGCGCAATACGCGGTGTTGAAGGAACGCGCCGACCTGACCTACGCGGCGCTGGACTGCTGGCAGACGGTGGCGCAGCAACTGCCGCAGGGCATCCTGCTGGCCCGGTTCAGCTTTGCGGACGGCCAGAAGCTTACTTTGAGCGGCAGCGCGCCGCAGGACCAGGTGAACACGCTGTTCGATTTTGATTCGTCGCTGCGCAAGGCGCAGTTGAACGGCCAGCCGATGTTCGACCCGCAAAAAGGCGAGCACGTGAACCCGCGCTTGCAGCCTCCCAGCACCGAGGTCTGGAGCATGAGCACCGAGCTTCTGCACACGGAGGAGGACCAGCCGTGAAAAAATATTTTGAACAACTGCGTCCGGCGGAACGGCGTCTCGTCATCGGTGTCGCCGTGGTGCTCGTCCTTGTGGTGAACTGGGTTTATGTCTGGCCGCATTTTTCGGACTGGGGAAGATTGACCGACCGTTACGAGGACGCGCAGCGGAAATTAAAACTTTACCAGACCGCGGTGGCCCAGAAGCCGGACCTGGAAAAGTCCGTAAGCAAATACCAGACGGAAGGGCAGTTTGTGGCGCCGGAAGATCAGGCGATCAATTTCATGCGCACCATCCAGTCGCAGGCGTCCGCGAGCGGCTTCGGCATCCAAAGTTTTTCACGTTCGATCATGCGGACGAACGACGCATTTTTTATCGAGCAGCAGCAGACCATCAACGTCTCGGCGACCGAGGACCAGCTCGTGGATTTTCTCTACAAGCTCGGTTCGGGCGCCTCGATGATCCGCGTGCGCGACCTTGAATTGCAGCCCGACCAGCCGCACCAGCATTTGAACGCAAACATCAAGCTCGTCGCGAATTATCAGAAAAATCCCACGCCCGCGACCGCGGACAAAAATTCAACCGCCAAGCCAAAATGAAAACCATATTATCAGCCCTTGTTCTGGCCATGACCAGCCTCACGGTGCTTGCCCAGGTGCCGCCGCCCGCCGCTCCGGGCGGCGGTCTGCACGGCCGCCCGCCGCTTTATCCGCAGGGATTCGGTCCAGGCGGGGCCGGTGGCGGAGGTTCGCAGATTGCCGGTGGCGACGAGATCATTCCCGCCAATTATATCAAGTGGGAGGGCATTGACGCGGCCACGGCGGTGGACATCTACGCGAAGCTGGTCAACCGCACGGTCCTGCGCGGTCCGCTGCCGGATGCGAAAATCATTCTGCATACCACGACCGAGCTGACCAAGTCCGAGTTGATCCAGGCCATCGAAGCGGTGCTGGCCATCAACAATATTTCCGTCATCAAGGTCGGCGACAAGTTTTTGAAAGTGCTCCCGTCCGAACAGGCCAACACCGCCGGCGCGCAACTCGACCGTTCCGGTTCCACGAACCTGCCGGACCTCGGTTCCTACATCACGCACATCACCCAACTGCGTTATGTAAAGCCGAGTTTAATGATTCCGCTCATCCAGCCGTTTGCAAAACTGCCGGGCGGGCTGACGCCGATTGACGACAACGGCATCCTGGTCATGCGCGACTACGCCGAAAACATCAAGCGCATGTTGGAAATGATCGATCAGATCGACATCAGCATACCAACCGAATACATCTCCGAAGTCATTCCGATCCGCTATGCCAAGGTGGATGAGATCGCCTCGGCATTGCAAAGTCTCGGCGGCGGCGGTGGCGCGACGGTGAGCATCGGCACCGCACCGAGCGGCGGGAGGATCAGCGGATTGAGCGGAGGGAGCAGCGGCAGCGGCATTTCCGGCATGGGCGGCAGCAGCGGCAGCAGCGGCTATTCCAGCGGCACTGGCGGTACCTCCGGCTCGACACCCTTTGGCGGCACCAGTCGTACGACCGGCACCACAGCCAACGGCACGCCAACGCCGGGAACGACTTTTCAACAACGCCTGAACAACATCCTGGGCCA
>DATHOG010000138.1:0-25072 GCA_035485115.1 Candidatus Sulfotelmatobacter sp.
TCTGGCTTGGAATACGTCCGGCTTGACCAACAACGGTTCCATCACGGTCGTTGTCGGCCCGTCCTCCACGCCGCCGGTGATCACCGGGGAATCCTTTATTCCTGGCAACCTGATCTTGATGGGAACGAATGGAAGTATGAACGGTACTTTTTATGTGGTCACCACGACCAATCTTACGACTCCCATGACGAACTGGACTTATCTCTTCACCAATCAATTTGATGGCAGCGGTAATTTTAATGTGACCAACCCGTACACCCCGCTTTGGCCCGCCAGCTTCTTCCGGATCAAGTTCTAATGAATCTCACTCTATGAGCGAAACGTCCTCAAAGGTTGTCGCGCCCGCCGGAAATGAAGCCCGTCAGCGTTTGACGCGGGTACGGGCGCGCGCGTTCACATTGATCGAGTTGCTGGTCGTCATCGCCATCATCGCGATTCTGGCCGCCATGTTGTTGCCGGCGCTGACCAAGGCGAAGGACCGGGCCAAGTCGATCCAATGCATGAACAACATGAAGCAAATCCTCCTGGCTTCCCGCTCCTACGCGGACGATTACCAGGACTGCCTGCCGCCGTATGGCATAGCGGGGATACCGCCGACCCAATTCAAGGTGGTCACCAGCGGCGTCAATACTACGCAGGACCAAGGCTGGCCGGACACCATCCTGTCGCAGGTGGGGAGAAATACCAACGTCTTCAACTGTCCCGCGAATCCGCCGGGAATCCGGTTGAACATCGGCATCAATCTGAATCTGGCACGGAGCATCTGGGAATACGGGGGCACGCCGCCCTCCGGTTACACATCCGCGCTCAAGAGCAGCGCCATCATCCGTCCGTCCGAGACCGCTTATTATGCCGACTCCGGCCTGGTGACGGATGCCTCTTGCACCGATCCCAATGCCGACAACTGGGTGGAGGATTTTAATCTGACCGATCATTCCGGCCAGGCCAGTTGGATTGACTGGCGCGGCACGAACGATCCGAATTTCGTCACGCTGCCCACGCGCACCGTGAACCGGCATTCGAAACGGTGTGTGACGGGCTTTGAGGATTTTCATGCGGAGATAATCAAAGCCAGCAGCATCGGTTTTTACCAATCGCAGGGCACCGATGGTGACTTGTGGTCAGGCAAGTGACTGGCATCGGAAGGATTGACCATGAAGAAAACGCTGTCCCGGCAACCATGACGATTTGATGGCAGTCCATGATCCACGGTGGATTGAACCATTGGCACGCATCCAACCCGACAGAACCAAACCAACCCATGAAAACCAAAATTTCCATCTGGCCGGTCCTGATAATCCTTCAGGCCGTGCTGGTGATGCCGGCGCTTGCGCAGTGGAACCAAAACACCAGCCCCGGTCCCTTCAATTATACTGATGCGGTCAATTGGTCTGGCGGCAACATTTCGGGAATTTTTCAGACCAATATCTATAATGGCCTGACGGTGCAATTTCCCGCCGACTACACCTTCACCAACAATAACGGCATCGTGCTGGGCTACGGCTCAATTTCCAATGTCATCTTCCAGAGTTCCAGTTCCACGGCGCACACGCTGAAGCTTTCCGGCAACATCGTCATCACCAACGCCCAGGGTGCCACGGTCACCGTGGGCACGACGACCAACCCGTTGATCCTGGACTTGAACGGGGCCACGCGCAATTTCGGCGGGGGCACGCCGAATGGCGCAGTCAACAGCACGATGAACATCTACGCGCAGATCATCGACTCCAGCGGCAACACCAATGGCGTGAACCTTTCCCAAAACCGGGTGTTTACCTACCTGCTGAACACCAACAACAGTTTCATCGGTCCGGTCAGTTTCACGAGCTTTCGTGGCGGCGGGTTTTCTTCCATCAAACCTGTCGGCGCGGGCGCCAGTGCGCTCGGCGCGCCGACGGATTCCACGAACGGCACCATCACCGTGACGGACGGTGCCAGCAATGGTTCATTGAAGTACAGCGGTTCGGGCGACACCAGCGACCGGGCGTTTCTGTGGAACCTTACCTTTATCGGCCCGGTGCTCGCAAATGCCTATTCGTTGCAGAATGCCGGTTCCGGTTTGTTGAAATTGACCGGGCCGCAGCGCATGCCGACCGCCGTCGGAGCCGAATTCATCATCAATGCCCTGAACAGTTCCATTGAATTCGACGGCTACCTGAACAGCACCAACGGCGGCAATGCCTATCTTGAATTCACCGGCAGCGGCAGCACCAACGTGATCACCCTGAACGGTCCCACCAACGATTTCTCGCAGTTCGAACTCAACGGCAACGTGGCGCTGGCTTACAACACGATCTCCAACGCGCCGTCGCCTTGCTCGCTTGGCACCAACGGCACCATCTATATCAAGAACGGCAATCTCCAGTATATCGGCACCAACGCTTTTGCCACCAACAACCGCACCCTTTATCTCGCCGGCTCTCCTGCCGGCTGGGGCATCGAAAATGCCAGCTCCAATACCCTGGTTGTCAGTTCCATTCTCTGCACCAACCTGTCGGGCACGAGCACCAACCTGTCTGGAACCACCAACGGCCCGGCCGGTGCGCGGGCGCTCAACCTCAACGTCCTGAGCGCGACCGATGCTGGACCATCCGGTACTTTGCTTGTGTCATCGCAGATCACGGATGCCAGTGTGAGTAATTCCATCCAGGTGGTTGCCGGCAGTCCGTTGACTTACGCCGTTTTTAACGGCGGCATCGTGGGTTTGCTGGGCACAAACAACACCTTCGCCGGCGGCGTGCAGATCAAATACGACCGCACGTTGCAAGTGATGTCGCTGGCCGACACCAACAAAGCGTGTTCCATCGGCCTCGGCACGAATCTGCCCGGCACCTTCGCGCCGATCACTTTCGGGTCCACTGATTCCCAGCGCGGCGGCATCCTTTCCTACATCGGCACCAACAACGTGCTTTCCTGCAACCGGCAGATGGCGGTGCTCGGCAGCAGCGGCACCGGCAATTCCTTCCAGCTCCTGAACAACAGCCCGAACAACAGCAGCGTGCATTTTTCCGCGACCGCTCCCGTGGCGTTCAACGCGGCCGCGATGGATAATTGCGCCATCACGTTTGGCGGTGCCGCCGCCGCCACGAACGAGTTCGATCTCCAGATCACCAATACGCTCGTCGGCAATGCCAGCGTGACGATGAACGGCGCCACGAATTCGGCCTGGGTGCTGACCGGCAACCACACTTACGCCGGCAATACCACGATCATCAACGGCACCCTGGCCTTGAGCAACAACGGTGCGATCGCCAAGTCGCCGGTGCTGGCCATCAGCGCCGGCGCGACGTTCGACATCTCGGGTCTGGCCGCGTCCGGTTTCACTTTGACCGGCGCGAGTCCGCAACAGACGCTTTCCGGCGGCAGCACTTCCGGCACGGCCACCATCAGCGCGCCGTCCAAGTCGGTCATGCTCGCTTCCTCCGCCTTGTTGTCCTTCCAGGCGGTTGGCGGCGGCGGCAGCAGCCTCGGCAAGATCAGTGTCACGGGCGCGTCCTCCAGCCTGACGTTGAACAATAACACGATCACCGTGAACATCTCCGGCTCTACCCTGGCGGCCGGCACATATCGATTGCTCGATTGCGCCGGTACCCTCACCGGTTCGGCCAATGCCACGCCGACGCTCACCGGCACTGCGTTGAGCGCGGGCTATAGCGCCACGATCAGCACCACGACGGGTGCCGGCGGTCACGTGGATTTGATTGTGATAAAGGCGATTCCCACGTTTTCCATTGCTTCCACGCTGAACCCGGCGGCCTATCTGGCCAGTGTCACTTTCAACGCCACTATTTCGACCGATGCCACCGGCTTGGTGGTCTTCACCGCCAACGGTGTTCCGTTCAGCACGAACACGGTTTCCAGCGGCGTGGCGTCCAGCGGCACCGTGACCAATCTCCCGCGCGGTACTGATGTCATCACCGGGCTATATTCCGGCGACACCCATTATCAACCGGCTACGAATTCCCTGAATGAAGTCATCACCAATCACCCGCCCGTGGTTACGGCGGCCATGCAGGTGACGCGCTTTGCCGGCTTGAGCGTGAAGATCGCGTTGGCGGATCTGGCCACCAATTGGGCCGATGCAGATGGCGACGCCGTCACTTTGTCCGGCGTCAATCTGACGACGACAAACAGCGTTACGTTGATGACCAACAACGCGTACATTCTTTATCCCAATGGTCCAAATGTGGCGGACCAATTCAATTACACCATCGGTGACGGGCAGGGCGGCAGCGCCACCGGTGTGGTCAATATCATGGTGGTGGCCAGCGCATCCGGTCAGACACAAAGCATCATGGTGAGCGGCGGCACGGCCGTGCTCTCATTTGCCGGTGTTGCGGGTTCCACCTACAATGTGGATCGCTCAACCAACCTGATAAGTTGGACGACGATCGAGACGACGAATGCACCCGGCACCGGGCTGTTCAATTACACGGATGACTTTAGCGACCTCGGCGGGCCGCCGTCCTCGGCTTATTATCGGCTGAGCTGGGTGCCTTAGAGATGAACCGGATTTTTTTCATGATCAAATTGACGACTTTTTTGCGGTGCGGCCTCGTGTGCGGTTGCGTATGGCTGGCGATGCAGGGCAATTCCGGTCTGGCGGAAAATAATGATGCCTTGGGCCTCATGCCCATCCCCCGGATGGTGCAGCGCGCCGGGGGGGAATATGAATTGCCTGCGGACCTCAAGATTTATACGGATACCGCCGCGCGTGACAGTAGTGATTATCTGGCCGACCGGCTGCGAACCGTGGCGGGTTGCCGGGTGGAGATTGCGCCGCTGTCATCCCAGCCATCTGACGGAACCGGCATCATTTTGAAAACAGGATTGGCCGGGACAAATGTGATTGCCGAGGGATACCATCTGATGGTTGATTCGAAAACCGGTGTTGTCATCCAGGGAGCCGATGCGGCGGGTGTGTTTTACGGGGTGCAGACGTTGTTGCAGTTGTTACCGCCAGCAATTAATTCTTCTACGCGGATGGAGGGTGTGGCCTGGAAAATTCCCGCAGTGTCCATCGAGGACGCCCCCCAATTCAAATGGCGCGGGTACATGCTTGATGTCAGCCGGCATTTCTTCAACGTGGCGGAAATCGAACAGACGCTGGATTTCATGGCGTCACAGAAGTTGAACGTGTTCCACTGGCATCTCGTGGACGACCATGGCTGGCGGATCGAGATCAAAAAATATCCCAAGCTGACCGAAGTCGGCGCCTGGCGAAAAGGCATCGGCTTTGACCTGGCCTCCAATGAAAGCACGGCCTACGGGCCGGATGGCCGGTACGGCGGATTTTACACGCAGGACCAGATCCGGGAAGTGGTCGCCTACGCGCAGGCGCGCCATATCACGGTGGTGCCGGAGATTGAATTGCCGGGACATTCCACCGCAGCGTTGTTGGCGTATCCCGAATTAAGCTGCACCGGCGGGCCATTCACCATGGACATGGACCTGGGCATCTACAACGGCATCTACTGCGCCGGCAATGAGGAAACGTACACTTTTTTGGAAAATGTCCTGACCGAGGTTTTCCAATTGTTTCCCTCCGGGTATATCCACATCGGCGGTGATGAAGTGCCCAAGACGAACTGGCAGAATTGCGCGAAATGCCAGGCGCTCATGAAGGCCGAGGGGCTGAAGGATGAAGAGGAATTGCAGAGCTACTTCGTCCGGCGCATCGGAAAATTTGTCACCGACCACGGACGCAAGTTCATCGGCTGGAGCGAAATCATGCAAGGCGGGCTGGCCTCGGACGCGACGGTCATGGATTGGATCGGCGGCGGGGTGGACGCCGCGAATTCCGGGCACGACGTCGTCATGGCCTCGCAGGATTATGCTTACCTTTGTTATTATCAATCGCTGGACCGGCCGCCCAAGCTCAAGGCCGCGCGCCGTTACCTGCCGCTGGACAAGACCTATTCCTTCGACCCGCTCCCGCCCACGCTGAAGCCGGAGGCGGTGTCGCATATCCTCGGCGTGGAAGCGTGCGTATGGACGCCGTTCTTTGCCTCGATGCACGAGGTGGAGGAGATGAGTTTTCCGCGGCTGTGCGCGCTTTCCGAAATCGGCTGGTCGCCGCGCGCGTCGCTGGATTACGACAGTTTCACGCAGCGTCTCAAAATCCAGGAAGAACGCTTTGACGCGGCCGGCATCGTCTATTGGAATGATCGCGCCGTGAAGATCGGTGCGTGGAAACCGGCTGCAACCAAGCTTTTGCACTGGGATGTGCCGCCGCAGCTGGTTGCGCCGGGAAAATACCGGTTGAGCCTGAACTACGCCGCAGGGAAGCATCCCTTGGACATCACCTCGGCGGTCTTGTTGGAAAACGGCCATGAAGTGGCGCGCGACAACCACGAGGGGTTGGCGGGGTCCGGATACAACCGCACGGTGAAGGCGCAGGACTGGAATTACTTCCTGGACCTGCCCCGCGTGAAACCGGGCGCAACGTATTCCGTGGAAGTTTCCGTGACCGGCGTGACGGATTCCAGCGGCACGGTCTTTTTGGAGCCATCGGCCCGGGACTACGCAAAAAAATGAAAGCGGACGATTCTTCCCCCGACCGCCGGCTGATGTCCGTGGATGCCTTGCGCGGGTTTGATATGTTCTGGATCATCGGCGGCGATTCCATCGTCTATGCGCTCAATCAGATGAGCCAGACGCCGCCGGTCGCCTTTCTCGACCACCAGTTGCAGCACTGCGAATGGGCGGGGTTCCATGCCTACGACCTGATTTATCCATTGTTTGTCTTCATCATGGGCGTCTCGATGTGCTTTTCCATCGGCCGCACGCTGGAGCGTCATGGCCGGGCGGAGGCGGCGAAGCGAATCCTGATCCGGAGCGCCGCCCTGTTTCTCGCGGGCATTTTTTTCAATGGCGGGTTCACGAACGACTGGCCGGCGATCCGCTTGAGCGGCGTGCTGAGCCGCATCGCGCTGGTGTATCTGTTGGGAGGACTGCTCTTCTGCTTTTTTAAACCGCGCGCGCTGGCCGCCATCTGCGCGGGCTTGCTCGTCGGCTATTGGGCATTGATGACGTTTGTGCCGATCCGCGACATCCAGATCGAGCAAAAAAATCTCGCGCGGCTCGCGGAACAATCCGGCGATACCACCACGGCTGCGCTGTTCAACGATCCGCAATTTGGCAATCCCTCCGCCGTGAAAGACAGCCCGGTGATGGCCGCCGCGCACCGGATGTATGACGCGACCACCACCCGGACCAGCGGCAAATTTCTGCCGGGACTGAACCTGTCCGACCATCTTGACTTCCTGTACCTCCCGGGTTCCAAGTACGAGGTGTTCGCCGAGGCCGAGGGCATCCTGAGCACGTTTCCGGCGGTGGCGACCTGCCTCTTGGGAGCGTTCGCAGGATTTTTGCTTCAAAGCCGGGTCGTTCCTGATCAGAAAAAAATTGTCTGGCTGGTAGCAGCCGGGATCACCTGTGTGGCGCTGGGCTGGTTGTGGAACCTGCAATTTCCCGTCATCAAGAAAATCTGGACCTCGTCCTTCGTGCTCGTGGCCGGCGGCTACAGTGCCATGTTGTTGGGATTTTTTTATTGGCTGGTGGACGTGCGCCAGCAACGCACCTGGTGCCAACCGTTTGTGTGGATGGGCATGAACTCCATCACCATCTACCTGACGAGCGCCGTGCTGGGCGGATTCCGCAAACCCGCCTTGCGGCTGGTGGGGGGCGATGTGAAGGATTTTTTTGATGCGCATCTGGTCCATGGCGCGGGTGATCTGCTGGTGACCATCGTAGGGTTGCTTCTGGCCTTCTGGCTGATGCGATTCATGTATGAACGAAAGATTTTTTTGCGGCTGTAAAATGCCACCGGCAGGAACGCATTTTAACGACGTCACTTTTATGAAGTTTGTCATCATCGGAATCATCTGTACCGCGCTGGCCGGAATGGCGGCGCAGGCCGCAGACGAGCTGGCGCTCATCCCGCAGCCGCAGAAAATGGAGCGGCTCGACGGCGAATTCAAGCTGTCGCCATCCACACGCATACTGACGGACAAAAGCTCGGAATTGACGGCGGAATTTCTGGCGAAAAGGCTGCGCCAGTCCACCGGCTACCGGTTCAAAGTTGCGGGCGCTTTCATAACGGATCCGGCGCTTGTTGAAAATATTTTGCTCACCACGAACGGCGCGGACGTTACCCTGGGCGCGGAAGGTTATGAACTGGATGTTGCCACGGATCACGTGATCATCCGTGCCCCCGCGCAAGCCGGTCTTTTTTACGGGGCGCAAACACTTTTGCAACTGCTGCCGCCGGCGGTTTTCTCCACCAACATCGTGAAGGGCACGGATTGGTCCGCGCCATGTGTGCAGATCCGGGACTGGCCGCGTTTTGGATGGCGCGGGCTGATGCTGGATGTCAGCCGGCATTTTTATCCGAAGGCCGACGTGGAGAAGGTGCTCGATGATATGGCACTGTTCAAATTGAACACATTTCACTGGCACCTGACTGATGACCAGGGCTGGCGCATCGAGATCAAAAAATATCCCAAGCTCACGCAGGTGGGTGCCTGGCGCAATCAAAGCGTGTTGGTGCCGCCCGACAAAAAAATCGCCGAGCTGGAAAAAAATAACGCCCATCCGGCGTGGGCATCGGTTGAATCCGCAGCCTTCGGCGCAGATGGCCGTTACGGCGGATTTTACACGCAACGTGATGTCCGCGAGATCGTGGCGTATGCGGCGGCGCGGCACATCACGATTGTTCCGGAGATCGAAATGCCCGGCCACTGTGTCGCGGCATTGGCGGCATATCCGGAATTGGGGTGTGCGGACAAACCGTTCAGCACGGACATCTACGCGGGGGTGAACGATGGCGTCTTTTGCGCCGGCAACGAGCAGACATTCGTATTTCTGGATGATGTGATCGCGGAGGTGGCGGGCCTGTTCCCGGGAAAATATATCCATATCGGCGGCGACGAGGTGAAGCCCCAGGTCAAACAAGATACGTGGGGCACCTGTCCGCTCTGCCAGGCGCGCATGAAGACCGGGGGACTCAAAAACTTCGATGAGTTGCAGGGCTGGTTTGTCCGGCGTGTGGAAAAATCCGTCAGTGCGCACGGCAAGACCCTCATCGGCTGGAGCGAAATCCTCCAAGGCGGCCTCGCCCAAAATTCAGCGGTGATGGATTGGATCGGCGGCGCGGTCGAGGCGGCGAGCACTGGCCATGATGTGGTGATGGCGAGCAAGCTCTGCTACCTGGATTATTACCAGTCCACCAACCATATCGCCGAGCCACACGCCATCGGCGGATTCGTGCCGCTGGAAAAGATCTACGCCTTCGAGCCGGTGCCGACCAATCTTCCGGCGGCGTATGAATCGCACATTCTCGGCGGACAGTGCAACTTGTGGACGGAATATGTGGCGTCGCTCCCGCATGCGGAATACATGATCTTTCCCCGCGCGTGTGCGCTGGCGGAAGTGACGTGGTCGGCAAAGTCCGCCCGCAATTTTGACGATTTTAACCGCCGGCTTAAGACCGGCAACCAACGGTTGTCAGCGGCGGGCATCAACCATCACCGGTTGGACGGCGAATCTGCGGAAACGGTTGCGTCCAAAAACCAATCGGGTTTTTAATCACATGTTGCCCGGCCTCTTTGACATCCAGGTGAATGGCTTTGCGGGTGTGGATTTTCAAAAGTGCGGTTTGACCGGTACGGAATTGCGCCAGGCCGTGGATGGTTTGGCCGCGCACCAGACGCAACGTTTTTTTGCCACGCTGATCACGGATTCGCTGGATGCGCTCGCGGAAAAATTTGCAAACCTGGAGCGTCTGCGGGCGGCGGACGAGGCCGTGAGCGAAGCGGTCTGCGGGTATCATCTGGAAGGGCCGTGGCTTTCGCCGGAGCCGGGTTATTGCGGTGCGCACGAGGCGCGGCACATGACCAGGCCGGATGTCCGCGCTTTTGAACGTCTGCAACGGGCGGCGGGCGGCAACATCCGGCTGGTCACGCTGGCCCCGGAACTTCCGGGCAGCGCGGAACTGATCCGTGCCGTGGTGGACAGCGGCGCGCAGGTCTCACTGGGTCACACCCGTGCGGAGGACGCCGATATTGATGCGGCGATGGAGGCGGGAGCACGGTTTTGCACACATCTGGGCAACGGCGTGCCGCAACAATTGCACCGTCACGATAATGTGGTGCAACGGCTGCTGGCCCGCGATGAACTCGCGGCATTTTTTATTCCAGACGGCATCCATCTCCCGCCGTGGGTCCTGAAAAACTTTTTCCACGCCAAGCCCGCGGGCAAGGCGCTGTTCACCACCGATTGCATGGCGGCGGCCGGGGCGGCAACCGGCCATTACACGCTGGGCAATTTGATGCTGGAGGTGGGCGAGGACCGGGTGGTGCACCAGCCCGGCGGAAAGAATTTTGCCGGCTCGGCGCTTTGCCCGGATGAAGGCGTGCGCAATCTCGAAAAATGGCTCGGGCTGGATGCCGCCGCCGCGCGAATTTTATTTTCAACCGCCATCGCAAAGATGTTCGACATACAACTGCCAACCCTTTCCCATGACCAACCCAAACACCAAATCCTTTAATACTGACCGTCTTCAAGTGAAGATTTCTTCCACGCGCGCGGAGATGGGCGCCATCGCTGCCGTCGCTGCTGCGGAGATTTTACGTTCGGCGATCCAGCGGCAAGGTTTCGCCCGGATCATCGTGGCGAGCGCCCCATCTCAAAATGAATTGATCGCCGGCTTGGCCATGGCCCCGGGAATTGACTGGTCGCGCGTCACGGTGTTTCACATGGATGAATATGTGGGAATTTCCGAATCAAACCCGGCTTCTTTCCGTAACTACCAGCAGCGGCATCTGCTGAACCAGGTCAAGCCGGCGGTGTTTGTCGGAATCCGCGGTGAAATGTCCGATCCGGAAGCGGAATGCGCCCGCTACTCGGTGTTGCTGGCGGAAGCGCCCGTGGATCTGGTTTGCATGGGTGTGGGTGAAAACGGTCACATCGCTTTCAACGATCCACCGGTGGCGGATTTTGCCGATCCAAAGCGCGTGAAGGTGGTGGAACTGGACGATGTTTGCCGCCAACAACAGGTCAACGATGGATGCTTCCCGGATTTTAAATCAGTGCCGCGTCAGGCCATCACGCTCACTTGTTCGATGTTGATGTCCGGACGCGCGCTCGTGTGCGTTGTTCCAGGATCCCGCAAGGCCGCAGCCGTCGCCGCCATGCTGGACGGGAAAATTTCAACGGCCTGCCCCGCGAGTATTCTCCGGCAACATCCTTCAGCCACGTTGTTCCTGGATACCGACTCTGCGTCAAAAATACCCAACCTTGTTGGGAATTAGTTTCTTATGGGAAATTAGTCGTGGAATCCATTACCGGGTAACATTGGATAAGTTCAAAAGTGACTATCATTGCGGCTTTTGGGCGCTTGCCCGTTATGTCGTTTTTCAGGTTCCCGGCTCATTTTTTGGCCCTTGCAAATCACATTTTTTTAACCGCGCCGTTCATGCAAATTGCAGCTTCGGTCGTGCAATTTTCTCTTGAAAGTTACGCTCAGCCGGCGGCAGTGAGGCGAGAAGAGCAGTAAGGTGGTTAACCAAGCGATTATAGGTCACGAAACCGGCTTGCAAAAGACTCTGACCGGTTCTGGCATGGGAATAGCAATTCTATTTTCAAAAATGGGTAATGTCTAATGTCTTAAATTGGTGGGGCGAGCGTTCCCGCGAGCCGCTTAAACCTAAGGCTCACGACGGCTCGCGAGGACGCTCGCCCCACCGGTTTTCTTGAAATTAAGACGCTACTCAAAAATGACCGTCCTTGAAATTCAAAATACATGTTACATATTAGCTGGAATGACCGGTATTGGTCTCCAGGCTGATAATGGTTGTTTGTTTTAACCCATGAAATTTCGCTGGCTGTTTTGCATTGCCTGCGCGGTCTTCGGCCTGATTTTGCTGGCCGTTGGACTGCTGGTGCCGGCGCATTTACGGGCGCTGGACGTGGGGGTGGTCCAGGTGGCGGGGCAATCCGACCCCGCCTTGCCTGATAAAATACGGGCGCTGATGGGGCAAAAAAAATTAGGGACCGCGCAGTTGCTGCTACAGGCGGCGCAGATCCAAATTTCGGGAATGGACAGTGTGGCTTCAGCCTGGACCAATCTCGTCCGGCAACAACCGGGTTCCCGGTTTTGGGGGGACGATGCGCGGATGGAAAATCTGTTTGGAAACAACTTCCAACCGGCAGATCAAGATTCATCGTTCAGCGATTTCATTGTCCGACAGGAAAATCGGCGGCTGGCGCTGGCACAACTGGCCGGCTCGCAAAATCCGGGGGTGGTGGAATTATTGCGCAGCCGTTCGCTCAATAACACCGTTATCTTTTCGCCCGCACAATCGGCCGCCGGGCAGGCGTTCGATGCGGCCGTTTCAACGACCGGTCTTTTATTGGACGGCGGGTATCTGTCGACGGGCCTGGGCAGCAATATTTTGGGGTATGCCACCCAAGCCAACCACGGGGGCGATTTGCAACCGCTGGAGCAAATCTTGATGGACTTTACATCGCTGGGCGAGCGGTTCAATTGGGATCAGCTCACGGCATTCACGGCAACGGTGCCGGACCGGGAGACGCTACATCAACTGGCCGACGATGTGCGGAATGCCGGTGACAAACTCCCGGTGCTGTTCGCGGTCGTGGTGGTTTCCGGGCAGTCATCCGCCGTGGCCGATTACCTGGCAAAGTTTCCTAAAACCGGCCTGACGGATCTGGGTGCGAGTTTGCGCTTCGGCACCGGCGGCACCCGCGAACTGGCGCAAAGCGGGCAACGGCTCCATGAATCCGAACGGGTGCCGCTGGCGGCTGCCGGTGACTTTTATGCAGGGATGGCAAAATATTATGCCCGCCATCCGGAACCGATGCTGGCGGTCAAATGGGTGATGTATCTGCTGTCGGGATTTTTTCTGGCATTGGCGTTGCATTTCGCGCGGCCGGCCGCATCTTCTTTGGAGCGCCCGTTGCAGGTACGGGGCATGTATCTGATCCGTGGATTTTTATTTTCGCTGGGGTTTCTGTTGGTGGTGCTGCTCTGGAGCGAGCCGTTTCTCGCCCAGGACAACCAGGGAGCGGGTTTTACTCTGCGATTGCTGCCGCCCACGACGGGCGGGGCTTTCCCGGCAGGAATCTCCGGCGTTCAAAAAATGATTATGAGTCCAACCATACTTATCACATTGCTTGTCTTCTTTGTGTTGCAAGCGCTGCTCTACATCTCGTGCCTCGTGAAGCTGGCGGAGATCCGCCGCCAGAATGTGCCACCGCGCATAAAACTCAAGCTGCTCGAAAACGAGGATCATCTGTTTGACGCGGGGTTGTACCTCGGGTTCGTCGGCACGATCATTTCGCTCATCGTCGCCTCCATGGGGCTGGTCAAATTCAGCCTGATGGCAGCCTATTCCTCCACGTCATTTGGAATCATCTTCGTGGTGATCTTCAAAATTTTTCACCTGCGCCCGGAGCGCCGGAAATTGCTGCTGGAGGCGGAGGCCGCCGCTGAAGCCGTCGTTCCGGCGAGGGCAACGCAACCTGTCACCCCGCCATGAGCCGGAGCATCCTCATCGTCATCTGCGACTTTTTGTTGCTGAGCCTGCTGACGTTTTCGACGGACATCACCAAGATGGCCGATGAAAACACGCGGCCGCCGACAAAGGTTGTGGTATCGACCAATGCGGTACCGAACGCCGGCGCCGACCTGGCCGCCGTGATGAAACGGGCGCTGGAGGAGGAGCGGCAGGGACGCGAACAGCTGGAGCAACAACTGGCGCAGACCCGCAGCGCCGCCACCCAGCAACAGGCCCAATTGGCCACGCAGGAACAGCAGAACCAGCAATTGCAGACGCAGGCTGTGTTTGCGCGGACGAACGCGGAAGAATTGAGCCGGCAGTTGCAGGCGGCGTCCGCGCAGGCGCAGGCCGTGCAGCAACAACTGGCATCCACGGAAACCGAGGCGCAGCACCAGTCCGAGATGTCAGCCGCCTTGAAACAACAACTGAACCAGCTGACGCAAAGCAACCAGACGGCTCTGTCGGAGAAGGAACGGCTGGCGAATCAATTACAACTGGCGGAGGTGGAAAGACAGGCGGCAGCCGACCGTGCCGCGTTGATGCAGCAGGAAGTCCAGGCCACCCGCGCCGAGAACTCCAAGCTGACTGAAGGTTTCAAAACGTTGGCGACCAATTCCTCCGAATTGACCCAGGAAATCCGGGACAACCGCATGCTGGCCCCGAACAACATCTTCAGCGAATTTGTTTCCAACCGGGTAGACGCCGACATGGTGGCCTCCCGCCCCAACTATATTTTGGGCTTTGGCGGTGACCGGCCGGCCAAAACCAAGACCGTGCTGGTGACCGATGGAACCAATATTTTTGCGATGTGCCACGTCGATGAAACGCCGCTGGTGTTATGGGATCCGGGCACGGATTGGGACAAGCTCACGGGAACTTTGAGCACCCATGGCGGACAGGCGGGCATCCACTCGCTGTCATTTCATCAGCAGGATCCCCGCGTGGTTTTTTTGCCGATCACGCCGGCGGAAGCGAATCAGTTGGGGGTCAAGGCGTATCGTATATCCGCGGATCCATATAAGTTTCAGGATGCCGTGCTCATCGGCGCGGATGGAAGTTATTATGGTGAATGCGATTTCCAGATGGATTTAAGCACGCCGGAATACCTCAAGCTGGATCACAACCTCATCAAGGGGCTGTTTGGAAAATTCAACCCGTCGAGCGGCGATCTCGTCCTAAGCCGGGGAGGGGAACTGTTGGGCATCATGGTCAACAACACCTACTGTCTGTCCATCCACGACTTCGCAACCTCCGTCACCATTCCCTTCAACGAGGATCTGCGTAGCCGGCACACCGGCGCAACCTTGGCAGAGTTGTATAATCGTATATTTCAATTGCCGATACGTTTAAAATGACGCGAGTCTGTATTTGATATGCTCTCTGCGACTCTAAATAGCCGTTTGTGAACGTGTAATTGTTCGAGCAGATCGGGGTAAAATCCTCAAAAGTCACTGCGCTTGATGGCTTTATGTGGGTGCTGTGTTGGAGAAAAGATCGAACAGGATTTTTTAAAAATAATAGTTGACTAAATAGTTTAGAATGGTATTCTGATTTCAGATTCGAGCAATTAAGCCGGATTGTTGTACTAAAAAGAATTTTATGGGCCGCGTCAGTGATGCCAAAGAGAAGTTGATGGATGCCGTATTCGAGCTGGTCTGGACCGGTTCGTACGGCACGACGACCATCGACCAGATTTGTGAGCGCGCGGGCGTGAAAAAGGGCAGTTTTTACTACTTTTTTGAATCGAAGGCGGACTTGGCGGTGGCCTCGGTGGAGGCCCGCTGGCAAATGCATCGCGGAGAGCTGGATGCCATGTTTTCGGCGACGGTTCCCGCGCTGGAACGCGTGAAAAGGTATTGCGAATACAGCTACAAAATCCAGAAGGAAAACGTCGAAAAGTATGGCCGGGTGCTGGGTTGTCCGCAGGTTGCCTTGGGTTGTGAAGTCTGCACGCAGGAAGATGCGTTGCAGAAAAAGATCCAGTCGATCATGCAATACAAATTGAAATATATCGAGTCCGCCATCCGCGAAGCCCATTCCGAGGGCCTGGTCAGCGCACCGGATCCGACGGCCAAGGCGAAGATGATCATGGCCTATTACGACGGGTTGCTGATGGAGGCGCGCATCCAGAACAATGTGGAATCGCTGCGTCAGATGTGGCCGGGAGTTTCGAGTTTGCTGGGCGTGAAGGGCGAGTTGGTGGCGGTTTAATTTTTTTTGAACTTATACTTTACTAAGTAGACAACTATTAAAACACTTATGAATACGAATAACACATTGGAATCAATCAAGGTGGAGTTTTTGCCCGAGACGGAGTCAGCCGTGGCGGTGAAGCACACCGACCCCATCAACCAAGTCAAAGCTGACGTCTATGCCAGGTATCAAAAGCTGATGGGCGCGAACGAGCATTTGCTCCGGCTCGCGTTGTTTGAGGCTGACAGCTTGGCGCAGCAAACCGGCTTTGCGCGGCTTTTCTTTCCGCAGCTCGCGGTGGAGAAGGCGGAGAACGTCGCGCGTTGGCAGTCGCGCCAGCATTTCTTGCTGAGGAGTAATACGCATTACGCCCTCGCGGCGTGATTTCAAATCTTAAAACCAAAACAAACAATTCATCCAACCAACCAAACCATGAATTCGAAAAACCTATTTCAACTGTCCGCCGCAACGGCATTAGTCGTCGCGCTGGCCGGATTGACCAGCGGCTGTAACAAGGCGTCAGCGCAGGCACAAACCCCGCCGCCACCGGCGGTGACGGTCGCGCCGGTCGAGCAAAAGGAAATCGTCGAGTGGAGCGACTTCACCGGGCGCACCGCGCCGGTGGACTCGGTGGAAATCCGCCCGCGCGTTTCCGGTTACATCCAGGAAGTGCGTTTCAAGTCCGGCCAGCTCGTGAACAAAGGCGACGTGCTTTTCGTCATCGATCCGCGCTGGAACCAGGCAACCTACGACCAGCGCCAGGCAGTTTATGAACAGGCCAAAAGCGAGGCGGACCGCACGGATACCTTGCTGAAAAACAATGCCATCTCCAAGGAAGAGGCCGAGGCGCGCAACGCGCATTATCTCGCGGCGAAGGCGGATCTTGACTCCGCAAAGCTCGACCTCGACTACACGGAAGTGCGTGCGCCGATCAACGGACGCGTCAGCCGTGCGCTCTTGACCGAGGGCAATTACGTCAGCGGCAACGCCGGCGGGGCATCGCTGCTCACCACGGTCGTTTCGGTAAATCCGGTTTATGTCTATGCGAACCTTGACGAAGACACTTATCTGAAGTTCAACCGGCTGGCGTCGCAGAAGAAACTGGAGTCAGACGGCGACGGCGAAGTACCCGTCGGACTGGAACTCGCGGACGAGGATGATTTTCCGCATACGGGCCATATCGAGTCGTTCGACAACCAACTGGATCCGAACACCGGCAGCATTCTCGTGCGCGCTGTCTTCAACAACGATGACGGACGCATTGTGCCGGGGCTTTTCGCGCACATCCGCATTCCGCTGAGCGAGCGCCACGAGGTGGTGCTCGTGGATGAAAAAACCATCGGCACGGACCAGGCGAATAAATTTGTGCTGACCCTAACCTCAAGCAACACCGTCGCCTACCGGCAGGTGGAGCTCGGACCGCTCGCGGACGGCAAACGCATCGTGCGCTCCGGCCTTGAAGCGGGCGAAAAAATTGTTACGAACCTCGTATTGCAACATGTGCGCCCCGGCATGACCGTGACGCCGCAGACTGAGACGGAAACGGCCACCCGCCAAAATCCGTCCAAGCTCGCCAGCCGGTAAAACCAAACCCAAACCATTGCAGTTGCGGTAGGAAATTCTCCGAATGGTGCCTTGCGCCATCGACCTGCCTAAAAACCAAAAACCATGAACTTTTCAGATTATTTCATCAAGCGCCCGATCTTTGCCGGCGTGTTATCCATCGCCATCTTTATGATGGGCCTGCTCGCGCTGTTTCGGCTGCCGATCAGTGAGTATCCCGAAGTAGTGCCGCCTACCATCGTCGTGAAAGCGACCTATCCGGGTGCGACGCCGAAGACCATCGCCGAGACGGTCGCCTCGCCGCTCGAGCAGGCCATCAACGGTGTCGAAGGCTCGCTCTACATGTTCTCACAGGCGACCGGCGACGGCGTCATGACTCTGACCATCACCTTTGCACTCGGCACGGACATCGACAACGCGCAGGTACAGGTGCAGAACCGTGTATCGCAGGCCCAGCCGAAATTGCCCGAGGAAGTCCGCGAACTTGGCATCACGACCACGAAGCAATCGCCTGATCTGACGATGGTCGTCCACTTGTTTTCGCCGGATGGCCGTTACGACCAGGTTTATCTGCGCAACTACGCCACGTTGCAGGTGAAGGATGTGCTCGCGCGAATTCCCGGTGCCGGTGATGTGGAGCTTTTCGGTTCCGGCGATTACGCGATGCGCATCTGGCTGAACCCGGACAAGATTGCCGCGCGCAATCTCACCGCGAGCGACATCGTCGCCGCGCTCCGCGAACAAAACGTCCAAGTCGCCGGCGGCGTCATCGGCCAGCAGCCCCTGGACAAACCGGCGGATTTCCAGATGCAGGTCAACGTGAAGGGCCGGCTCATCTCGGAGGAGGAATTTGAAAATGTCGTTGTCAAGACCGGCACGAACGGCGAAAAAACCTTGCTCAAGGACGTCGCCCGCGTCGAACTCGGGGCCGGCAGCTACGCCCTCGAATCGTTGTTGAATAACAAGACTGCCGTCGCGATCCCGATCTTCCAAAGCCCCGGGGCCAATGCGCTGGAACTTTCCAAAAACGTTCGCGCAAAAATGGAAGAGCTGAAGCAAAATTTTCCCCAAGGCATCGATTATTCCGTCGTCTATGACCCGACGATTTTCGTGCGGCATTCCATCGAGGCCGTGATCCACACGCTGGCCGAGGCGATTGTGCTCGTCGTCATCGTGGTGATCCTGTTCTTGCAGACGTGGCGCGCGGCGATCATTCCGCTTGCGGCGGTGCCCGTGTCGCTCGTCGGCACCTTCACGGTGATGCACGCGTTCGGATTCAGCATTAACGCGCTGTCGCTCTTCGGCCTGGTGCTGGCCATTGGCATCGTGGTGGATGACGCGATCGTCGTCGTTGAAAATGTCGAGCGCAACATCGCGAACGGTCTTTCGTCCGTGGCCGCCGCGAAGCGCGCCATGAGCGAAGTCACCGGGCCGATCGTGGCGACGGCGCTCGTGCTGTGCGCGGTGTTCGTGCCGACGGCTTTTATCAGCGGCCTGACCGGGCAATTTTACAAACAGTTCGCGCTTACCATCGCGATCTCCACCGTCATCTCGGCGTTCAATTCGTTGACGCTTTCCCCCGCGCTCTGCGCCGTGCTGCTCAAGGGCCATGACGAGCCGAAGGACCTGTTCTCGCGTTTCATGGAAAAGTCGCTGGGGTGGTTTTTCCGTCCGTTCAACCGCGCGTTCGCATGGGCCGGTGAAAAATATTCGATTGGCGTGGCAAAAATCCTGCGCCGCGTCGTCGCGGCGCTGGTCGTCTATGCCGCGTTGCTGGCGTTGACCGGCTGGAGTTTCAACAAGGTACCGACCGGTTTCGTGCCGCAACAGGACAAGCAATATCTCGTTTGCTTCACCCAATTGCCGGACGGCGCATCGCTCGATCGTACGGAAGCCGTCATCCGCAAAATGTCGGCCATCGGCCTCAAGCAACCGGGCGTGGACAGCGCGGTGGCATTTCCCGGTTTGAGCATCAACGGCTTCACCGTCGCGCCCAACGCCGGCATCGTTTTCTTCACATTGAAACCGTTTGAGGAGCGCACCAGCGCAGACTTGAGCGGGCCGGCCATCGCCGCCGCGTTGAACAAAAGCATGGGTTCGATCCAGGAAGGCTTCGTCCTCACCGTCATGCCGCCCTCGGTGATGGGACTCGGTACCATCGGCGGCTTCAAACTTTATGTCGAAGACCGGGCCGACCTCGGCTACGACGCCTTATATCAAAATGTGCAGTCCATCATCGGCCAGGGCTACCAGACGAAAGGCCTCGCCGGCATGTTCTCTACATTTACGGTGAACGTCCCGCAGCTCGACGCCGATGTCGATCGCGTGAAGGCCAAGACCCAGGGCGTGCCGCTGCAAAATCTGTTCGAGACCTTGCAGATCTATCTCGGCTCGCTTTATGTGAATGACTTTAACCGGTTTGGCCGCACTTATGAGGTCATCGCCCAGGCCGACGCGCCGTTCCGCGCGCATGCCGAGGACATCACCCGGCTGAAGACGCGCAATGACCAGGGCGAAATGGTGGAACTCGGCGCGGTGGTAAAAGTCACCGAGTCCCATGGTCCCGACCGTGTGATGCGTTACAATGGTTATCCGGCGGCGGAAATCAACGGCAGCCCCGCGCCCGGTTACAGCTCCGGCCAGGCAGAGGCTACAATGAGCAAACTGGTGGCCGATAACCTGCCGCGTGGTATGACGCCCGAATGGACGGAACTGACCTACCAGCGAATCCTCGCGGGCAATACGGCGATATACATCTATCCGCTGTGTCTATTGCTCGTCTTCCTGGTGCTGGCCGCGCTCTATGAAAGTTTTCGCCTGCCGCTGGCCATCATCATGATCGTGCCCATGTGCCTGTTGTTTGCCATCGCCGGTGTATGGTTCACAGGCGGAGACAACAATATCTTCACCCAGATCGGCCTCATCGTGCTCGTCGGCCTGGCTTGCAAAAACGCGATCCTGATCATCGAATTTGCCAAGCAAAAACAGGAAGAGGGCATGGCTCCCGTCGATGCCGCCATCGAAGCGTGCCGCCTGCGTTTGCGGCCGATCTTGATGACGAGCATCGCGTTCGTCGCGGGCGTGTTTCCGCTCGTGGTTGCACACGGCGCGGGCGCGGAAATGCGGCAGGCGATGGGTGTCGCCGTGTTTTCCGGCATGATCGGCGTGACACTGTTCGGTCTGTTTCTGACGCCGGTATTTTTCGTCGCCCTCATGCGGCTCGGCGGGAAGAAAAAGGCCGCTGCGGAAGGATCAAAACATATCCTGCCGGGTACAACCACCGTGGCGACCGGAATCATCATCACCACCGTCCTGTTCGGTTTCAGTTCCGCGAACGCCGGCATGCTTACCATCGGCCCGGACTACCACGCACCGACGAATTCCGCGCCGGCGCAATACAAGTCCTCCGAAACCGGCAACTGGAAAATCGGCACGCCGCTCGAAGGCGTGCCGAAGGGAAACTGGTGGGAAATTTTTGGCGATACGAACCTGAACGCGCTCGAAGCGCAGGCTGCGGGTGCAAATCAACAGCTCAAGGCCGCCTTCGCCCGTGTGGAACAGGCGCGCGCGACCGCACGGGTGGCGCGGGCGGACCTGTTGCCATCGCTTTCCGCCGATCCAAGTTATCTGCGGCAACGCTATTCGCCAAATGAGGTTCCGAGCTTTGGTAGTATAACGGCGAACACTCTCAACGCGCCGCTGGATTTGAGCTACGAGGTGGATTTGTGGGGCAGGGTGCGGCGCGGGTTCGAAAGCGCGCGTGATGATGCACAGGCGTCGCTCGCCAATTATTTCAACGTACTGCTCACCCTGCAATCGGACGTCGCGCAAAATTATTTCGCATTGCGTTCGCTTGATGCGGAGATCGCCACCGTGGACGGCACGGTCGCGCTGCGCAAGGAACAGGTAAAACTCGTGCATGACCGTTTTGACAGCGGCATCGGCAACCAGCTTGATGTCGCCCAGGCTGAAACGGAACTGGCCACCACCGAGGCCGAGGCCGCGTCGCTCGCGCAAAATCGCGATGCAATGGAAAATGCGCTGGGGATTCTGGCCGGCCAAAATCCTTCCGGTTTCAGAATCGCCGCCATCGACAACGCGGACAAAAATTGGAATCCGCAGCCGCCGGAAATCCCTGCCGGCCTGCCGGCAGATTTGCTGGAGCGCCGTCCCGATGTGGCCGCCGCCGAACGCCAGCTTGCCTCGGCGAACGCCAAGATCGGCGTCGCGAAAGGTGCGTTCTTTCCGGTCGTCACCTTGACCGGCTCCGGCGGTTACGTCAGCGGTGACATCGAAACGCTGTTCAATTGGAACAGCCGCGCATGGTCGATCGGGCCGAGCGTGTCGCTGCCGATTTTTGCCGGCGGCAGAAATCTCGCGAACCTGAAGCGCGCGAAAAATGCTTATGCGGAGTCCGTCGCGCTATACCGCCAGCAGGTGCTTGTGGCGTTTGGTGACGTGGAAAACAGCCTGTCCGGTATCCGGCATTTGGCGGAGCAATCGGACGCGCAATCGCGCGCGGTCGTATTCGCCCGGCAGGCGGCGGACCTGGCGGGTGACCGTTATCGTTCCGGCATCGTCGCCTACATCAACGTGGTGGACGCAAACCGCGACGCACTCGCTGCCGAGCGCGCCAACGCACAACTCGCGGGCGAACGTCTGATTGCCACCGTGCAACTCATCAAGTCGCTCGGCGGCGGCTGGTATCAGGATTCGGCTCTCGTTGCGACCGCCGAACCACAGCCCAAGGTTGAAAGCGCCGTTGTGAAATAAGGAGTGCCTTAAATTGGTGGGGCGAGCGTCCTCGCGAGCCGATTAAACCAAAGGCTCACGACGGCTCGCGAGGACGCTCGCCCCACCGGGTTTCTTAAAAAAAAGACGCTACCTGAAATAACACATTGCTGACGGATTCGCTGGCTGCGGGTAGAATCGGGCGGATGTTCGAACGGTTGTTCAAATTCAGTCAGGCACGGGAGACCCACCAATTGCAGGTGGGCTCGCGGATGGTGCCGCTGTTTTTTGTTCATCATCCCAGAGCCCGGCGATATTTGTTGCGACTGCAGGCCGACGGCACTGCACGTGTCACCATCCCGCGCCGGGGTTCGCTTGCCACCGCCCGGGAATTTGTCGGCAAACATATTGCCTGGTTGGAAGGGCAATTCCAACGGCTGGAATCCCAGCCAAAAATCTCGACGGCTTGGAAATTGGGAACGGAAATTTATCTCCGCGGCCAGCCGGTCAAGATTGAATTTGAAAACATCGGCCAGATCCGCCTCGGCCCTGACGTTTTAAAAATTCCGGACTTGTCAGTGGATTTGAGACCGGCGCTGGAAAAATATTTGCACAAGCTGGCGGCGAAAGAACTTCCCGTCAGGGTCATGGAACTGGCAGCCCTGCATAGTATCGAGGTCGTGCGCGTCTCCGTGCGAAACCAGAGATCACGCTGGGGATCATGCAGTCGAAGCGGAACGATTTCCTTGAACTGGCGCTTGATCCACACGCCGGAGTTTGTGCGGGACTACATCATTTTGCACGAACTGGCCCATCGCCGGCATATGAACCACTCCGACCGCTTCTGGCAGGAAGTCCAACGCCTCTGCCCCGATTATCCGGCGGCGGAACGCTGGCTCAAAGTGAACCGTTCACTGCTTCGTTGATGTATCGTGTCATCTTCCATCTCGATATGGACGCCTTCTACGCCTCGGTGGAACAGCGGGATCATCCTGAGTTGCGGGGAAAACCGGTCATTGTCGGCGCGCCTCCGACCCAACGCGGGGTGGTTTGTGCCGCCAGTTACGAAGCCAGAAAGTTCGGCGTGCGTTCAGCCATGCCCAGCCTCACGGCCGGCCGGTTGTGTCCCAAGGGCGTTTTTGTGCGCCCGCGCATGGAGGCATACCGGGAGGAATCCCGCGCGATCATGGGAATTGTGTCCGGCTACGGCGCGACCGTGGAACAGATGTCGGTGGATGAAGCGTATCTGGATTTTACTTCGGTATGCCAGGGCCAGGACGCCGATGCTTCATTGCACAAGGCGGTTCCCTTCGCGCAGGATTTGAAACAGCGGATAAGGCTGGAACGCCAGCTTACGGCGACCGTCGGCATCGCCTCCAACAAGCTGCTCGCCAAGATCGCCAGCGACCATAAAAAGCCGGACGGGTTGACGGTGATCACGAATGCCGAAAAGGTGCAGTTCCTCCGGCCCTTGTCCGTGCGCACGCTCTTTGGCGTGGGCCGGGTGACCGAACAGGTGTTGAACAAGGCCGGCATCAGCACGGTGGGCGATCTGCAGGATTATCCCGGCGATTTGCGGGCGCTGGTCGGTTCGTACGGGCCGACCCTGAAAAAATTCGCCGTGGGTGAAGATGACCGGCCGCTGGAATCGGGCGACGAAATCAAAAGCATCAGCGGCGAGGAAACGTTTTTGAAGGACACGGATGACCGGAAGATATTGCGGGCCTGCCTCAAGGAACAGGCGGCCGACATCGAGAAACGGCTCAAGCACCGTCATCTGGGCGCCCACACCGTGCAGGTGAAAGTGCGGTACAGCGACTTCACGACGCTGACACGGCAGATTTCGCTTGAGGAGCCGCTGACCGGCGCGGATGAAATCTATCGCATGGGCTGCCATTTGCTGGGGCGGGAGAAACTGGTTTCACGCCCGTTGCGCCTGCTCGGCCTGGGTGTCAGTTCGTTGCGCGAACCGGCGGCGCAACAATTGAAATTGTTATAAGTGTTGCAAGTTGACTGGGATGCTTCCCCGCTGAACTGTTTGAAGCAGAAAATAAACATCTACCCGCATTGCTGCCGGCCAATGCGGGTAGATGAATTTTATACATCGCCAAACGGCTTGTCGAGTATGTATTCCAGCATCTTTCTTGAAATCCAGCAGGATATACCCTGACACGTGCCCCGAATAATCCACCGGATGAAAGCGCATTGACGCCGCGCGGTTTCCGCCCCAACATTTATTGATCATTGAACGTCGCGCCAACAAGGAAGCGGCAAACATTATGACAACGACCATCGCCCGTTCCCATTTCACCGCCCCGACCGTGGACGCCGTCATGCTGGAGGAACGCGCCGCCGCATTCACCAAGCGCAGCATCAAAACCTCCGCCAAGATGGCCGGCCTCAAAATGGCTGTGTCCATGTGCGACCTCACCACATTGGAAGGCAAGGACACGCCCGGCAAGGTCGCCTATCTCTGCCGCAAGGCGCTCCAGCCCGCCGATGCGAAATACGCCGTGCCCAGTTGCGCCGCGATCTGCGTTTATCCGAACATGACGAAATACGCGCGGAAATTCCTTGGTGACAACTCGCCTGTGAACGTTGCCGCCGTCGCGACCGGCTTTCCCAGCGGCCAATATCCGCTCCGCACCAAGTTGGAGGAAGTCCGCCGCACGGTGGCCGATGGCGCGGATGAGATCGACATGGTGATCGACCGTTGCGCCTTCCTCGCGGGTGACCACGCCAAGGTGTTCGATGAAATCGCCGCGACCAAGGAAGCCTGCGGTCCCGCGCACTTGAAAGTGATTTTGGAGACCGGCGAACTCGTGACCTACGACAATGTCCGCCTAGCCAGTGAAATTGCCATGCAGGCAGGCGGCGATTTCATCAAGACCAGCACCGGCAAGGTTGCGCCGGCCGCGACGCTGCCGGTCACACTCGTGATGCTCGAGGCGATCCGCGATTATTATTTTGCCACGGGCATTCGCATTGGCATGAAGCCCGCC